>JAFXIB010000080.1 GCA_017533505.1 Clostridia bacterium
CTGTTTGCCACAAATCCATATCCAAATAAATGGTGTCGCTTATTACAATGCCATAGTTGCCATTCTTGCCACTGATGTCGCCAATGAACAATCCCATTGCGCCAGAAATATCATTGAATGACTTGCCTTGTGTGCGAAGTGTGCCTTCGATATGAACATTGATTGTTTCGGGATTAGCAAAGTCTTCAAAGGTATCAAAGTAACCAGTTTCTTGACTATCTGGGAATGTGATTACCAAGCCACTTTCGGGTACTCTTTGGCTTTGTAGAGTAAGAATGAACAAATCGTCACTACCATTTCTTACGGTGATAGAGATGTCGTCATTTAGGGTATTCCATGCAAGCTCAAGGTTGATGTCATCAAAGTATCCAAGAGCAATGATGTCATTGATAAGACCTTCTTCAAGACCAAGTGAGTTTGCCACAGCAGAAATCAAAGATTCCTTTGATTCGCCTAATACTTCGTTTAGGAACTCGTTATCAATGGTGATGTAGAATACACCGTTTTCGCTCCTTACCTTTTTGATGAGTACATTGAATGATTGGTTGTCGCCAAGTGAAGGATTGCCCTCTTCATTTGAGCCAAAGATGCCACTGAAATCAATCTCTATGGTCATAAGTCCCATAGCCTTTTCGAGCAATACTTGTAGCTCTTCGGCCATATTGAAACCACTAATCTCAAGCCTTGGGAAGCCTAATTTTTCGTAGTCAACGATGTCGCCAAGGAAGTTTTCGAGCAAGCCTTGTGAGTCAATGTAAAGCATGCCGTCCTTATACATAGCACCAAAGATGCGTTGGTCTTTTGAGCCAGTTTCTTGGCTATATGTGCGATTGATTACATCAACAAATATTTCGTTGAGTGCGTTGTCGTCAACGGATAGGTTTGCCTTGATTTCGGTGTCAAATGATTGGTCAAAGCTTGGTACATACAAATCACCCACAAAGTGAAGTGCGCTTGCATCCATTGCAACATAGTTGTTTGATGCGGGGCTATCGAACTCGGTGAGTCTGATGTCGCCTGAACTATAATCGGTAGAATACTTGACATCAAAGAAGTATGTATCAATGTTGTTTGCTTGGTTGCCTGCAAATGTAAGTTTGAAATCGGTTATGTTAAGGTCGCCGTTTTCTTCACTTTCAAATACGGTGAGCATTTCGGTTGCTGTAAACAAACCTACTTGTACTCTGCCAAGATCGCTGAGCTCAAAGCCCATGAGCTTGGTTGTTACAGCATCAAAGCGAGTGCCGAGGGTTGCAATATTATCTTGGATAAAGTCGTTTACTGTGGACTTTAGTTGGTCAAGGTTGATGTTCTTTACGGTAACATTGTGTTCGGTGGAGGATAGAATGATTTTTGTGATATTTTGTGTTTCAGCAAAGCTGGACATAGCTTCAATCTTGTCAGCAAAGTCAACCGAGAATAACGCATGCTGCATATCGAAAGCTGTTATTGTCTCAAAGAATAGCTTGAATGTAGAAGTACCACCAAAGTCATCCATCTTGATGTATTTTTCGCCCATTTGAACATACAAATTGTTGTCCACATAGTAGACAAACATGGTATTTGCCTGTTTGTTATAGTCGAAAATACGCACCATAATTTCACTATCCTGATCGCGCTCAAGGTCGTAATTGGCTTGATATTCCACGCCAAGGTTTACGGAGTTTGCAATCAAGGTGTAGCTGGAGTCGACATAGCGAGTACCGGTGGTCTTTTCGGAAATGCGAGTGCCAGCATTGACAAGACCTTCTCTTATTTCGGAGAAGATTTGACTCTTGTTGATGGATGCACTTGAGTTTTGACCATCGTTATTTACACCACTATCGTTGTTTACTGGTGGTGTGTCGGTGTTGCCATCTCCCGATGGGGAACAGGCCAGTAGCGCTACTGCTAACGCCACTATCAGTAAAATCAGAATTAATCTCGGTAATTTTCTGTTCATTCTATTCTAACCTCCCGGGGGAGCATAAGCTCCCACCGATTAATTATGCGTTGAGTATTGTTTCAAACAAATCTGTGTTTACGGTTGCAATGATGTTGCTTCCAACGGTGATTTCTACTTCCATTGACTTTCTTACGCGCTTGCCGTCATCAAGGGTTTCATATACGCCCCACTCTGTTACGGTGTAGGTGTAGTTGTGAGTAATTTGCTCGTCTGCACCCTTTGTAAGAACTGCGCACATTGTGTCATAGTATGCACCGTATGGGTTGGTTACACCTGCGTAGTCGGTGGTTGTATAAGTCTTCTTAACTTGAGCATCTGCCAAAGTCTTGTCGCCTTCTGCGTAGAAGGTTGTTTGACCGATAGGTGTCATATCAAGGATGAGAAGCATGATGTTTACGATTTGCTCATAAACAACATTGCTACCGTTATATACGCTTACCTTAACCTTCCAGAAGTCAAGCATACCACCACGGAAATAGCTGTCGCCAAACTTGACAACATTGCCATTTTCTTCTCTATCCCACCAAGTTACACTGAATGTGAAGCCTTGTGTTGATAGGTCAGCACCATTGTAGGTTCCCTTAATCTTGTCGCTTGCAAGTGCTGTTACAAATGGGTCGCTACCATATGGAGCACCAAAGTTGGGCTCGATTGGATTGAGAACCTTGACGATTCTGTTTTGGTTTGCAGTTGCCTTCAAGGAGTCGGTTCCCATGCCATATCCAAGGTCCAAGCCTGTGATTTCGAAGCTTTGGTTCCATACTCTCTTGACGATGTTTGTGGTGTAATCTCTGCCAGCAACATTGACAACCTTGGAGTATTGTGTCTTGGTGTTGTTGGAGATGTATACATTGTCATCCCAATCGTTTACAACATAGGTATAGCGTTGTCCTTCAAGACCATAATCCCTAATTGCTGTGTTGAGAACATTGTCAGTTACACTGCCACGAGTTACGCTTTGACCGATCAAGTAGTCAAGGTACAAGTCCTTATAAGGATTAGACGCGCCCGCGTATGTAGAAGCATTGTAGTTGGTCTTGATGCTTGCATTTGTCAAGATGCTTGCTGAACTATTGTTGATGTAGCTTGTTGGACTCATATCAAGAGCAACAAGTACGATTTCGAATGTTTGAGTGTAAATGAAGTTGCTGTCCTTTGGATTGGTTAGCTCAAGGAGAACACTCCAATTTCTTATTACGCCACCAGCAAGCATTGTGTCGGAAATCTTTGGAGTGGTTACAGCATTCCAAATTACTCTTGTTACAAGGCCTTGGTCGTCATAGCTTACAGCATACTCGGTGTTGTATGTACCGATTGCTGATACTCTCATATTTTCGAAGATTGGGTTCAATGGGTTTACAACGAAGATAGCGTTGTTTTCGGTACCCATACCATATCCAAGGTCAATTTGGAGAATGTTGGGGTTCTCGTATTGATAGGTTGCTGGGGTGAGTTGGAATCTGCTATTAAGCTTTTCGTTTGCAAGGATAAAGTAACCAGTTGCTTCGCCTTGGCTCTTTGCCCTATTGAGTGCTTCTTGGTCCCAAACCAAACGATATGGATAGGTGTTATCAAGTGCGCTATCAACGGTGCTTGGATCGATGCCTTGTGGTATGAACTTCTTGCTTACCACTCTTGTTTCGCCAGCATAAGCTGGGTCTGCAGATGTAACTGCAAAGTCAACAAGGTAGTGGTCGATTGATGATACACCAGTGATTGCACTGATAATAAATCTCATTGAGTCGCCTTCCATGATGATGTAGTCACCACTTGCAGTAGGACGACGAGTTGCTTCATATTGATAACGGTCAATGTAAACCTTGATTACAACGGGTTGTCCACGGTCTGCATTGTAGATGTTACCTGTTACATAGATAGCACTCAAAGCACCTTCTGCTGTGATTTGATCGTCTGTGAAGTTCCAAATGAGTGGGTAGTTGGTTCCACCAGAGTAGCTACTTACAACTTCCTTTGGTAAATCGCTTGCCTTGCCACTGAATATATCATCGTAGTGGTAGTATGCGTTTGGCTCTTGATAGTTAAGATAACTATCAACAACGCCACTTACGAGTTCATAGGTATCAAATACTCTGTCGTATACCTTTACTCTCAAGAGTAGATCTTGGTCAACAAGGCCAAGATATCCACCGAGAGTAGAGATGAATGCAAAGTACTTGTTGCCATTGTCAAGTACGGTATCGTGAGTGTCGTACATTACTTCGAAGTCGGTTGGGATGTTCCAAGTCAAATCAACAACCAAATCCTTACCTTCTGCAAAGCCAATGGTTACCTTGTTTGGTACGGAGATGTTATCTTCGGTGTATGGATCCAACCAATAGTAATCGTTCTCGTTGTCGCCAGTCATCTTCTTACCTTCGATGGTTTCAACGGTCTTATCCAAGAAGTGGAAGATTACCTTGAGTTGTTGTCCGTCCTTCAAGGTTGCGTAGGTATAAACATCTCTGTTTGGATCGCCAAGAGTCAAGCCTGCTATCTTATGTCCAGCAAGGTCGTAGGCGATTTCGTTGATTTGTTCACCAGTTTCTTCAAGATAGAAGTAAATACCTGTGTAGTTGAATTCATGTGGATATCCGTCATGGATGGAGTTTTCATCAAGGTCAACAAAACGATCTGCTTCTTTGTAGAGTAGGTTGAGTTGTGATGGAATGATAAATTCTCCGTTGTAAGCCCAGTTGTGATATGCATCGATGTTAACAACGATGTAACCCAAGTCGTTCTTTTCTTCTGACAAGAAGTGACGAGCTTCGGATACTTGAGCATTGGTGTAGTTGATCTTCATTACTTCGGTAGGTAGAACCTTGAGCTTCAAGATAACTTCCTTACCCATAATGGTTGCTTTAGCAAGGTCTATTACGCCATCGGTGTACTCGCTTGTGCCACGATAGTCGATAGCATCAAGCTCTTCGCGAGTTGCGATCAGTGACCATACAATACCACTCTTAACCAAGGTTGAGCTGGTGTTACCAATCTTAATCTTGGATGGTAGGTTATCTGGAGTTACAAAGCTTGATAGACGATAATTGTCATACAAGTTGTCGATAACAAGTGTACCGAAACGGATATCATAACGGCTGTCGTCATCATCAGCAGAGTGGAAGTCAGAGCCGATATCATAGGTTGGGGCTGTGATATTTACATATACGCGTGAGCTATCTGGTAGCATAGCTGATAGCCAAATTTCGCCACCGAGCATCAAGCGTTCCCAGCTGATGGTGCTCATTTGCTCATAAGCATAAACTTCAACCATTCTTACAGTTGTATCGCCCCAGTACTCATCTTCTGCAGTTTGAGATGGGAATGCAACTGACCAAATTTCCGGTAGAGCTGCGCCAGAGCCACCATATACGGTGATGCTACCGTCAGCGCGTTTTACGGTGAATGTTAGGTTATCCTTGAGAACATAACCATTTGGATACTTTGGTGTGTTGTCTGCGTTGTAGACTTCAAGCACGATGGTATCAATGATGTTGTTTTGGTCGGGAGCAAAGTCGATGTGGTCTTTGTCTTCGGCATCAAGGGTAAATCTGATGGTGTAGTCGTGTGCGCCCTTATCTTGACCGACATAGATATCAACACCTTGACCATAGGAGTCGTTCCATGCTTCTATGAGTTTTTGAGTATCCAATGTACCATAGATTGGTAGAGAGGCACTTGTTGCAGCATCGGTAATTCTGATTGGAGCAAGACTATCGTCTGTGAATGTGATTGTGGTATCGCTCATCAACCAGTTGAAGAAGTCATAAGCAGTCATGCCTGTGCCATCCTTCATAGCAATCAAGCCATAGCTGTTGATAACGATGCCTGTGAGTGCAATAGCATTTTCATCAACAATGTAGTCACGGCTGAAGCCTTCTGGCATTAGGTCGCTTTCAAGGTTGTTGAGAGCAATTGTTTCAATTATCTTACCTGCGATATTGTAGGTGAGATACATATCTTTTTGTAGTGCATAAGCATCGCCAAGGGTGGTCGCAATTTCAACAGTAGTGCCTTGTACCCATGGTGCATGGTCGTGCCATGCAGTATTGTAGCTACGAGTGGTACCGTCAGCAAACAAGATTTCCAAAACTTCTGGAACTTGGAATCTTGCATAGGTGTCTACTGCCCAGTTGTAGCTCTTTAGTTGATACTCACTTCTTGCTACATCAGTAGCAGTCAAGGTATCGTTATAATTGATGCCTGCATTTACCAAGTTGCCGTCTGCGAGTTCGCCAGAGAGCATCTTGAATGTAATATCTTCTGCAACACCGGTCATGTGTTGAACAAGGATATTGATTATCATTGTGTTGTCGCCTGAACCGATAGAAGCTTCGAGGATATAGTAATTTGCAGTTAGATTTTGGTCGATTACAAGCACATATTCGCCGGTAGCATTGTCGTAGTGAACGATGCTGTCGCCAGCCTTGTTGCGCCACTCAACGGTATATTTATATGGGCTATAAGTGCCTGGGAGCTTGCCGTCGAACATTACATAAATTTCTCTTGGCAATGTCCAAGTTGAGCTGTCGTATGGGTCAACATAGAATACACCCCAATCATCACCAACGGTGGTTTGACCAGCTGTGTAATAAGGAGCAACTTGAATGTTCATAACATTTTCGGTTACTTCGTGGAAGTCGTCCCCTGTCTTGAAGGTGTAATCGCGATTGCCGATAATCTTATCAGGAACAACAACCTTGAGGTTGATTTCTTCAATGAAGAACCAGCCTTCGTCGTAGTCGCCACGATGGTACCAATTTCTTTGTAGGTCAAAGTAGTTGGCAAGGTCGAAGAATGATGAAGTGGTATCGGTGGTTAAATCCAAGAAGGGATATGTGTTGCCTTCGAGTTTAACATTGGTTGCCTTTGGTTGAGCCCACTTGATGATATCCAAAGCATTGGGGCCGTCGAGTAGAGCGCCGAAGTTTGTGTGAGAGAAGTCTGCGCTATATTGAGCGAAAGTATCTGGCAAAGTGCTAAATAGTGATGGGATACCTTCTTCGGAGTAGTTGTAATCCTTGAAGTTGAGTGCATACTTATCGCCATTTGGACCAACAAAGTAGTAAATAAGGTCGATTGGGAGAGTATAAGTATCTGGCTCAAGGGCATCAACGGTATATTCGTTGTGGTTTTCTTCCCCTACTATCCAAGCGCTTTCGAGTGAGCGAGGCAATACTTCAACGGAGAGTGCGATGACTTGACCATGGAATACGGTGTAGACATAGGTATACTTGCTGATGCCTTCGCTGTGACGGTTGTTGATATCAAACTCTTTGTAGATTGCGCTATTTCTGGAGTTGTCGTCAAATAGCCATGTGAAGAAGCCTACTTCGTCTGGAGTATCTTCTTCGGGATCGTTGTAAATCTTGGTGAAGGTGAATGTTACTTCATACTTTTCGAAGTACCAAGAAACAAATTGCTTCATAAGTTCTTGCTCGGAAAGCATACCGCTGTTCATATAGAATGCCTTGTAAATCAAGTAGACATATGGATCAACGGAAATATAATCTGCAACAGGAGCGCGAACGGTGCCATCTGGAGTTTCGATGTTGACATACTTATTGGTATCAATAGTTCTGTTGAGAACCTTGACAACAACATTTTCGCGATAGGTAGCCATCATGCCATCACCGATGACAACATAAACAACAAACTTACCACCTTCGAGGGTTAGGTCTTCCCAATCCATATCGGTGAAGCTGAATGTTGAGAAAATGGTATTATTCCAGTCGACATCATCAAATGATGTGCCTGTGAAGTCGAAGTCGTAGTCGAAGCTGATAGAATTGCTGGAAGCAACTCTGATTTCGCCAAGAATGGTTTGTAGTTGCAAAGCTTCTTGATAGCTTTGAGCGAAGAAGTACTCTTGGTCGTAGTCATAAAGAACGGTGTAATTTGTGCCATCGCTCTTTGGAATTTGCAAGCAGTACATACCAGAGTCAAGGTCGAACATGAATGTGAAGCCCTTGCTTGACTTGAAGGTGCGTGGATATACCTTGACGGGAGCTTCGCCTTCAGCTGGCTCGCCAAAGTATTTCTTTTCCATGAGTTCGGCACGAATTTCTTCGGTTTCAACTACATAGTAGTTCCTATCTTGGTTATAAAGGATGTCGGAGTCAGCGCCTGATACAACATACCAGCCCTTCTTATGCAATCCAAGGTCGTAAACGAGATGTAGGCCTGCATTGTTTTCGTAGTTTTGATAGTAGTAAGGAACATCCTTGTTGATGACTTCTTCGATGGCCTTGTCGTACTTATATTGAGAGCCAAGACCGATAACATAAAGGTTGTTTTCGAAGTCGTAGATGATTTCGTATCCAAGGTCGTTTAGTACGGAGTAGTATCCTGTTGCCCTATCGTAAACTGCGTGCAAACGGAATTCTGCATTGTAGGTATAACGAAGGTCGTCGTCGCCATAGTATGCTTGTACCGTTGTTGGAATAGGATCAAGTGGCTCCCAAGTGTAGTAGTCGTTTACCAAGGAGTTGATGCCTTGCTTACCGATATCAGAAGTGATACGAACGAGATAATCTCTTGTAACACCCATGAATAGGTTGTTCATGCTTGGCATATAGAATGTTTCGCCATTGATAACTGCGATGGTATCTGGATTATAAAGGAAGAAGAAATCTCTTGTTTCCACACGAGTACCAAAGTCAAAATAAACTGGTACGGTGTCGTGGAGTTTTACAGAGTAAACGGATTCGCCTTCGATATCTTCAAGCTCTCCAACGGAGTACATAGCAAAGTTAACTTCGAGTTGGTCGATGTCGAAAACTCTTTGCTTGAAACCAACTTGAACAGCAACGGTACCGATTAGCTCATCAACACGGAACAAATCCTTGATGGTTTGGTTAGATGTGGTAAGACGGATAACATCTGGCTCAAATACAGCCCAGCTGTCTTCCATGAGTGCTTGAACGATATCGGTTAGACCCATAACAATATCTTCGTCTTCGTTTTCAAAGTCGTAGCCCATGTATTCGTAGAAGCTACGGATGAAGATATCTTCACGGACCTTGAACTTTGGCATATCTTCAAGGCACATATAGTCAAGCCAAATGTAGCCCAATTCTTCGATAGGATCGGCAGTATTGAAACTTACATCGTTGGCATAAGCACGAATTATAGGTGTGATAACATCATTTTCTACCATGTAGAAATAGAGATTGAACGCACTTCTTGTAGAGCGAGTCCACCTACCGTTATCCAGCACTTGCTCACGGATATATTGGTCGTAGTAAAGGGTAAAGTAGATGTCGGCAGCTTCCGGCAAGATGAAGGGCGTATTCAGTCCACTCATATCGCCCATGAACGAGCCAAGCAAGCCACTCAAATCAACCTCTTCGGTTTGAGCAAAGATAAATTGACCTTCAAGGTAACCTGAATAGGTCATAACATCTTGTAGTGGCAAGAAGTCGTCAAAGCTTGGGAATACGATTCTTACATATTCACCGATGTGGTTGGGGTATAGGTCCATTCGCATGATTAGTGCTGGGCCGTAGAGCTCAAGGTCTTCTTCGCTCATTTCGGCAAAGCTGAATACTTCAAGGCGAATACTATACTCGTCAACATCATAGGTGATGTCAAAGTAGGTTGTATCAATCAGCTCTTCAAGAGAAATACCAAGGATTGCAGCAATACTTTCAAGGTCTATGTTGAACTGCTGATTTATTAGCAAAATCATCTGTTCGGTAGTATACTCAACACCAGTTTCGGATGTGATGGAGAGTATCTTACGAATCATTTCGATATCAACTTTAATCTTGATGGTTGCACGAGAGCTGGGGTCATCTTCATCCTTCATGGTGGATGTGATGTTATTCATGATTGTGCTGGTTAGCTCTGCGTACTTGCTGTCTTCTGCTTCGGAACGATTGCCATACAAGATGTTGTCAACAGCAATGACGATGTATGTATCAATAAAGTCAAACAACCATGCCAATGTTTCGGCAAGGTTAAAGCCATCCTTGTAGGCTTTAGGCAAGCCGATATCTTCAAACGCAATACCACCATACAAGTCTTGCAAGCCTTGGATATCAAGGTATGTTAGTTCGTTTTCGTAGTACATACCAATGATAAGGTCATCGGTTGCGATGTCACGGCAGTTCATAAATACATCGTTGATCTTGTTGTCTATTTCGTTCATGTCGGTACGGAGTAGAACATCAAGCTCAAGGTCGAGCATTGGGATATACATATCGCCGGTGTACTCGTAGTTACCATAGTCATACAAAGTGTAGCCGGATTTATCAAAAACGATATTGCTTGATACACGCACATCGTACATAGCCGCAATGTGTGCTTGATATGGTATTGTTTGGATGGTGGTAAGACCGGTTTGCTCGTTGTAAACTGGTACAGCACTATCGCCCCTTGCATCAAGGACAAGCTCTCTCAAAATCTCGGTACCGAGTGCTTCGTTGGGTGTCATGATAAACTCCATGTCGGAGTCAATAGAACGGAACTCGGCAACACCAAGAGTGCTGAACAAGAAGCCCAAGTATTTGTTTGTCAATGGGTCGAGCTTATCTTCAAATGGAGCGAAGATGGATTGCATAAAGTCGGTGACGGTACCAGCAATAGCTGTGAGCGCTACATCGTTGAAGAAGATTGTGGTGTCGTCATTGTTGATTGTTTGCTTGTAGTTGGTGGTAACAGCAAGGTCAAGAGCATCTCTCAAGCTTTGCATAGATGTGCTTGCTTGACCATCAGATGATGTTGAGCCAATGACTGTTTCCAAATTAAATTGAGTGATAAGACGGATGAACTGTTGATACATAACAGAGTCACCGAAGTCCTTGAATATACGCTTGCTACCTTGCAAATTGAGGTAAAGGTCATTACCATCGTCGACAGAGTTAGGATTGATACCATCAAAATAGAAGCCGATTAGCATCTCGTTGGCAGCACCGTCAAACCATTCGAGAACTATATCGCTATAACGGATGATATCATTGTGGATTGCTTGTTTTTCGGGGTCGATGAGTGGAAGCCCATCTTCGCCAAAAACGACATTACCATTTGCATCAAGCACTTCATGAGGGTAGGTATAAAGGTTAGCTTCAAGGCGAAGTCTAAAGGCCGATCCGTCCTCGGTGTTGATGAGCATATCTGCGCCAAGATAATAGCCCGTATCACTTACGATAGTGCTGTCCAAGTGGCGCAAGAGATTTTCCAAGGAGTCGACAGCCTTGTCGATAGCTTCTTCCTTGGTGGTGTGATCCTTGTAACTTTCGTTTTGTTCCCCGTCTTGGATGGGGTAAGGATCTTTGTAGGGTTGCTCGACAGGTTGACAAGCAAATAGTGTCAACGCAACGATAACCACAACTGCAATCAAAAGAATGGTTGTTTTGAGATGACGGTGCATTTCTATCTCCTAACTATGCGCAGGATAGCGCGATTTTTATTGCGTATACATACATACGCGCGTAAATTTTTATGCGCAAAAAGAAGCGAGAGTTATCCCACTTCTTAATTACGCACGCATATAATATAATATATAAACGCGCGAAAGTCAACGAGCGCGCGCGATTTTTACTAAAATATTACTCACGCGACTGTGCGTGGCTGAAATACGAGTAAACTCGGTTGAAATTCAAAGTAAACTTTGAGTTAAGGTTAGAGCTTTTCGCAGTGAAGTTTTTGCCTACGCAAAAGTGAAGTTTGCTGTGGCAAGTGAAGTTGCTTTGCAGTGAAGTTTTTAGCTCGTGCTAAAAGTTATGGATAAAGAGTATATACAAAGCGCTACAATAGGCTTTACTCTCTAACACCGCGTGAGTGGAGTGTAACGGAATGAAGCAATTCATTCGAAGTTACTTTAGCTGTCAACTATACAAAGTGGCTATCACAAAGTATTGTTGTAAAATAGGTTTTGCGTTTTACTCATCAGATTTGCTTCGTAAATTAGCGCATTTCGCATTCTAAATTTTCGCAATTAAGGCTCCCTATTTTCTATTTTAGGGAGCCCTTTTTCTTGTTTTATTTCTTTTTGCAAGCTTTAATTTTTTGCTTTGAGCTTTGTACTTTTTCGCTCATTTCATACTCCAGCAAACCTTTTTCGATAAGTGGTGTTACATATGTTTTGATGGCGTAGTGTTGCGATAGTCCTAAAAAGTCTGAGACTTCTTTTCGAGACCTTGGGGTTTCACAAAATTCTATTATTGCCTCTTCGCTCTTAACCTCAACCTTTTTGTCATTTGGATGTTTGGAGTTATATAATACGACTTTAAACAATCCTTTCTTATCAATAAATTTTGGTTCGTCAAGATTTAATTCGTACATTTCCCTACGGATGGTAGGTATGCCAGAATATCTGTTTTCCACTGCATTTATTGTTTCCAAAGTTGCAATCAAGCCTTTGTTTCGTGTATCAGCATGCACCCTACCCAAATCATCTATATCAATTGCGCCATACAATCCGCCTGCATTAACAATCTCAAGCCTATCCTCATACATTTCTAATCTGACAGGCATCCCTTCCGTATATACGCTGTAATCTCTATGCACCAAAGCATTAAGAACAGCTTCACGAACAGCTGTAAGTGGATATTCTGGGTTTTCAGTTCTTTTGCCTTGCTTATCAAAAACCACTCCGTTTTTCATGTTTTTTGCGACAAACGCAACCGCGCTATCCACCATTTGAGGAATTGTACCTTCTATTTTTTTATTGTCGATAAAGCGCTGTCCTTCCTTTGTTGTTTCGCCCATTGTTTTACCAGGTACAACAACAGCTGTAATGCATAATTGAGGATATAATGCTTGTGGGAAGTTTGAAAAACACATAATGGAAGCAAGTGTTGGAACTCCTTCTTTTAC
>JAFXIB010000081.1 GCA_017533505.1 Clostridia bacterium
CCAAGAATGGGTAAGAATTCAGCAAAGATATTCTTTAATAGATGTGACGATTTGGCTTGCTTTGATCATCACGAAACAGGTACACCCTTTGTTGATGATCTTGTTTTTGAAAATGTTGCATCTACCACACAAATTTTATATAAATTTATGGTCGAAAACGATGCTTCAGCTATTGACAAAAATGTAGCCATTTGTTTGTATACTGGTTTGGTTACCGATTCAGGAGTGTTTTCTTTCAGCTCCACAAATGCAGAAACTATGTTAATAGCATCAAAGCTACTTAAATATGGCTTTGATGGACATAATATAGTTTTCAAAACCATGAAAGAAGAAAGCAAGGAAGTGTATTTGCTCAAGTCAAAGACACTTTCAAATGCTCAATTTCACCTTGATGATAGAGTGTGTTTGATAACCATTTTGCGTGATGATTTTCGCGCTACAGGTACAACCCTAAACGATACTGATGGCTTTGTAAACAATATACTCAACATCAAAGGTGTAAAACTTGCCATATCCATTGCCGAAATGGAAGACGAGCCAGCATTTAAGATTGGTATTCGTTCAAAAGACGGAGTTAATGCTGGCAAATATGCTTCATTATTTGGTGGTGGTGGGCATTTTAACGCAAGTGGTTGCAGAATATATGCAAACCTAACAGAAACTATTGATAAGCTCTTAAAGGCAGCAAAGTACATTCTTGATGGTGAAGATGCTTAACGGATTTATAAATGTCAACAAAGAAAAGGGTATGAGTTCGGCTTTTGTTGTAACAAAGCTAAAGCGCATACTTCGCAATAAAGGGATAGCCTTTGATAAAATTGGGCATACGGGTACCCTTGATCCAGATGGAGAAGGTGTGCTACCTATTGCTGTGGGCAAGGCGACAAGACTTTTTGACTATCTTTTGGACAAAAAGAAGGTTTACTATACAGAATTTATTTTTGGTAAGGAAACGGACACACTTGATGAAAGTGGAAAACTGGTTGCTGAATGTGACAAAATTCCTTCTGAAACCGAAATCCAATCTATAATTCCATCATTAGAGGGCGAAGTTGACCAAATTCCACCACTTTTTTCTGCAAAGTCGGTTGATGGTAGACGCGCATACGATCTTGCAAGAGAAGGCATAAAATTCGAACTTAAAGCAAAGCGTATTACCATTTATCAAATCAAATATGTTGGAAGAGTGGATGAAGCATTTGCTTTTGAAGTAACTTGTAGTGGTGGTACTTATATTAGGAGTATCGCGCGCGATATGGCTTTAGCTCTTGGCACAAAGGGCTATATGCGTTATATTAAACGCATACAAAGTGGACAGTTTTCCATTGATACAGCTTATACCTTGGGAGAGCTTGAAAACATTGATATAGCGCAAAATATCATCAAAATGGAAAGTTTACTCAAGGAGTTTCCAAGATTTGATGCCCCCAAAGGCACCGAAAGACTACTTGATAATGGTGTAAGGATGCATTTGAGTGTGCCAGATGGTATGTTTGCAATCTATATTGATGGCGAACTTACTTGGATGGCTGAAAGGAACGCAGAAGATAAAAGAATTGATTTTAAGGCAAGGTTAAAATGATTATTAAGCATCAACAACAATCTATGGTTGCACTAAAGGAGCGCGCTCAAAAGACGCGCTATATGCTTGCGCTTGGATTTTTTGATTGTTTACATATTGGGCATCGTGGCTTAATTGCAAATTTATGTGCAGTATCGGAGATTTATGGCTTAAAACCAGCCGTTTTCACCTTTGATGACAGCTTTTTTAAGACTCTTGGCAAAACTGATAAGTTGGTATACAATCTTGAAGAAAGACAAAAGATGCTCTTTGAAGAATTTGGTATCGACAAGGTTTTTGTTGGAGCACCCAGCAAAGAATTCCTAAAAATGAGTGCAGAGCAATTTCTCAATTACCTTGAGCAACTTGGTATAGGTGGCATTATTGCTGGCGAAGACTTCCGTTTTGGTCTTGGTGCTGAAGCGGGTATGAAAGAGTTGTCAAATTGGGCAGTAAGTAAGGGTATTTTATGCATTACTCAACCCATTATAGCTGAATGGAATAAAAAGATATCTTCAAGAGATATAAGAAAATTCTTGGAAAATGGCGAAGTAAGTACTGCAAACTCCATGCTTGGTAGAAGATACTTTTTTGAAAGTGAAGTTGTGCATGGCAGGGGTGTGGGTGCAAAATATGGTCTTCCTACTGCAAATCTTAACATTTCAGAAGATAAGGTTGTTCCACTTGATGGAGTATATGACACGCGCGTACGCGTGGGCGAAAGGTGGTTTAAGGGTGTGACCAATGTTGGCACTTGTCCTACCTTTGATTTCCACAAAAGAACGGTAGAAACGCATATTTTAGACTTTGACGAAGATATTTATGGCGAAATTATAAGAGTTGAGTTTGTTGAGCGTATTAGATGTGTGGTAAAATTCAACTCATTGGATGAGCTAAAGGCTCAAATACACAGCGATATAGCAAAGGTAAGAGA
Organism: Clostridia bacterium; assembly: GCA_017533505.1. GTDB lineage: Bacteria > Bacillota > Clostridia > Christensenellales > DTU072 > Stercoripulliclostridium_A. Next base: position 2,496 of record JAFXIB010000081.1, read on the forward strand.
TTCAAATGATTAAATTTGGTGTAGCAGGCAATTCAAAAAGTTTTTATGACGAAGGATATACCCAAACTCTTGAAGCTGGCAAATGGTGTAAGGACAGGGGGATAGATGTTTTTGAGTATTCTTTTGGTCGTGGTATCACATTGAATGAAAAGACAGCTGTTGCTATTGGCAATAGATTTAAGGAAGAGGGTGTTGAGCTTACTGTACACGCACCTTACTACATAAACCTTGCTAACCCTGACCCAGAGATGATACAAAAATCTTATGGTTACATTTTGTCATCACTCAAAAAAGTTAAAGATTTTGGTGGCAATAGGGTTGTTGTTCATCCTGCAACTCAAGGAAAAATGGTGCGCGAAGATGCAGTAAAATTGATGCTCGAAAACGCAAAAGGTCTTGTTGATGTTTTGGATAGGGAAGGCTATTTGGATGGCTACAAAGTTTGCTTTGAAACAATGGGCAAAATGGCACAGCTTGGCACTCCTGATGAAATCATTGCTGTATGTAATTTGGATGCCAGATTTTACCCATGTGTAGACTTTGGTCACATCAACGCAAGGGAGCAAGGTATTCTAAAAAACGCAACAAATTATAATACTCTTATTCAAAAAATGGAGGATTTCTTGCCAAAACACAAAGTTTTTGACATGCATGTGCATTTTTCAAAAATTGAGTATGGTGCCAAAGGAGAGATTCGTCATCTTACTTTTGCAGACGATAAATATGGTCCCGACTTCGAGCCACTTATGCAAATCTTCCACGATAAAGGTATGTCACCCTATGTTATTTCGGAGTCTGATGGTACCCAAGCCGAAGACACAATTACAATGAAAAAATACTTCTTCTCACTCTAAAAATTTGAGCTCCAAACGGAGCTCTTTTTTATGGCAGTAGGTCGTAAATATTGTCGTCGCTTATTCCTGTAACATAGCTATCTGGCACTCGACCTGCAATTATGTCTTCTGCAAGCAGAATTTCGGTTGTTACGGTTACATCTTGAGCTTTTACTGGCACAATGACTCTTACGGTAGTTGTTACCTTTAGCACCAATCTATGTAAGGTTTGATTTATTCCTTCATTGTAATAGTAAGAATTAATTTTTGCTTCCACTCCGCCAACTGGCATTACATTTATTTCAATTGCATCGCCCTTGTCAGCAAGCCAAGCTGAACCAGTAAAAGCACCTGCTGGAATACTTATTTTATCTTTTGAAAGGGTATTTATACACTTTTGAAGTTCATTTTGTGCTGTTATGCTCATCAAATTTATATTTGATGTGTTTGCTTTTATTAGTATTATTTCTCCGTCATTATTCTTTTGATATTCGTAAAAATCGTTATAAAATGCTTTGTATGTTTTTAGCTTCAATGCACCTTCATTTAGTGCGTTTATCGTTACTTTTTTAATTTCTGCTTCTGC
>JAFXIB010000082.1 GCA_017533505.1 Clostridia bacterium
ATACTGCATCTCAAGGCTTGCTCCTTATGATTCCTAACATGTATAAAATCGCTGGCGAACTTATGCCATGCGTATTCCATGTTTATGCAAGAGCTCTTGCTGCACACGTACTAAACATTTTTGGTGACCACGCAGACGTTATGGCTTGCCGTCAAACCGGTTTTGCTATGCTTGCATCAAACAGCGTTCAAGAAGCTATGGACCTTGCACTTGTTGCACACCTATCCACTCTTGAAGCAAAAGTTCCTTTCCTACACTTCTTTGATGGTTTCCGTACTTCTCACGAAGTATCCAAGATTGATGCTATCGACTACGAAGATATGAAGGCTCTTGTTGATATGAAGTATATCGACGATTTCCGTGCACGCGCTCTCAACCCCGAGCACCCCATCCAAAAGGGTACTGCACAAAACGCAGACATCTACTTCCAAAACAGAGAAGCTTGCAACAAGTACTATGAAGCAGTTCCTGCAATCGTAACCAAGTATATGGAAAAGGTAAGCGCACTTACCGGCAGAAGCTATCACCTATTTGACTATGTTGGTGCTGCTGATGCAGAAAAGGTTATCGTTATGATGGGTTCAGGTGCAGAAGCAGCTGAAGAAACTGTAAATTACCTAACCGCAAAGGGCCAAAAGGTTGGTCTACTAAAGGTTAGACTATATCGTCCATTTGATACCGAAGCATTTGCAAAGGCTATCCCCCAAACTGCAAAGTACATCACCGTTCTTGACAGAACCAAGGAAGCAGGCTCCATCGGCGAACCTCTATACCTTGATGTTGTTGCAGCTCTCAAGGGCAAGACCGATGCTATCATCCTTGGTGGTAGATACGGCCTTGGTTCAAAGGAATTCAACCCAACAATGGTTAACGCTATCTACAAGAACATGGGCACAGAAAACAAGACTGGCTTCAGCGTAGGTATCGTTGATGATATCACCGGCAACTATCTCAAGCTTGACGAGTTCATCAATGCAGCTCCTGCAGGTGCAATCAGCTGTAAGTTCTATGGTCTTGGTTCAGACGGTACCGTTGGTGCTAACAAGAACAGCATCAAGATTATCGGCGGACATACCGACAAGTATGCTCAAGGTTACTTCGTATACGACAGTAAGAAGTCTGGTGGTATCACCATTTCTCACCTTCGTTTCGGCGACAGCCCAATCAAGAGCTCATACCTAATCGACAGCGCTGACTTCGTAGCATGCCATACTCCAAGCTATCTATATCGTTATGATATGCTTTCTGACATCAAGGAAGGTGGCACATTCCTACTCAACTCTATCTGGGAACCAGAAGAAATGGATAAGGAACTACCTGCACAAGTTAAGAACGCTATCGCTTCCAAGAAGCTCAAGTTCTACACCATCGATGGTAACAAAGTTATCAGCTCTATCGGCGCAACCAAGGGTGTTAACACCGTTATGCAAGCTGCATTCTTCAAGCTCGCAGAAGTTATCCCTTACGCTGATGCAGAAAAATACATGAATGAAGCTATCAAGAAGACCTACGGCAAGAAGGGTGATGCTGTTGTTAACATGAACTATGCTTGTGTTGACGGCGCTATCGCTGGCCTCAAGGAAGTTAAGTATCCAGAATCATGGGCAACCTGCACCGACGGCGCAGCTATGATTGAACCAGCTGATGACAAGTACTTCCGCGAAGTTGTTAACCCCATCCTAAAGCAAGAAGGCGACAAGCTCCCAGTTTCTGCTTTCAATGCTGATGGTTCTGTTCCAGTAGGCACCACCAAGTTCGAAAAGCGTGGTACTGCTGTTAAGGTTCCAGTATGGAATATCGCAAATTGTATTCAATGTAACCAATGTTCATATGTATGTCCTCACGCAGTTATCCGTCCCGTTCTTGCAACCGAAGCACAACTTGCAGGCGCACCTCAAGGCTTTGATGTTAAGGACGCTGTAGGATTCAAGGGCTACAAGTACAGAATCCAAGTTTCTCCATACGATTGTACCGGTTGTGGTTCATGTGTAAACGCATGTATCGCAAAGACCAAGGCTCTCGAAATGAGACCTATCGCAGAAGCAATCGCTCTTGATGCTGTCAATGCAGAATTTGCATTCAACCTCCCCGAAGCTGACAAGGTATACAACACCAACACCGTAAAGGGTAGCCAATTTGCAAAGCCCCTATTCGAGTTCAGTGGCGCATGTGCTGGCTGTGGTGAAACTCCTTATGTTAAGCTCGTAACACAACTCTTTGGTGACAGAATGATAGTTGCAAACGCAACTGGTTGCTCATCAATCTATGGTGGCTCTGCTCCAACATGTCCTTACACCACCAATGATAAGGGTCATGGTCCTGCATGGGCAAACAGCTTGTTTGAAGACAACGCAGAGTTTGGTTATGGTATGCAACTTGCTGTTTCTGCAAGACGCGAAAAGATTGAAGCTGATATGAAAGCTGCAATCGAAGCTAATTGCGTATCTGAAGCTACCGTTTCTGCCTTTGAAGAATGGATGGCAAACAAAGACGATGCTGATGCAAGTGCTGTTGCAGCTGACAAAGTTAAGGCTGCTCTTGCAACTGAAGAATGCGCATGCCTAAGCTACATCAAGGGCAACCTTGACTGCTTGGTAAAGAAGAGCGTATGGATCTTCGGTGGTGACGGCTGGGCATACGATATCGGTTACGGTGGTCTTGACCATGTTCTCGCAAGTGGCGAAGATGTAAATATTCTCGTTCTTGATACCGAAGTTTACTCCAACACCGGTGGTCAAGCTTCCAAGTCAACTCCTACTGGCTCAATCGCAAAGTTTGCAGCAAGTGGTAAGCGCGTAAAGAAGAAAGACCTTGGTATGATGGCAATGAGCTATGGCTATGTATATGTAGCACAAGTTGCAATGGGTGCTAACCCCAACCAACTCCTCAAGGCTCTCAAGGAAGCAGAAGCATACAAGGGACCATCACTCATCATCGCATACGCAACATGTATCAACCATGGTGTTAACATGTCTAACCCAATGGGCGAGATGAAGAAGGCTGTTGATTGTGGCTACTGGCAACTCTACAGATACAATCCAGAACTTGCAGACCAAGGCAAGAACCCCTTCACCCTTGACAGCAAGGAACCAACTGGCGACTACAAGGCATTCTTAAGTGGCGAAACTCGTTACGCATCACTCAAGAAGATGTATCCTGGCGTAGCTGAAAAGCTATACGAAGTAAACGAAGCTGAAGCAAAGGCTCGTTACGAAGGCTACAAGAAGCTCAGTGAAAACTAATCCGTTAATTTAATATAGAAAGAGCACCGAGAAATCGGTGCTCTTTTTTATACAATTTAGAAAATAAAAACACCGAAAATCGATGCTTATATTAATACCCTATTATAACCCGTTCTTATTATCCGACCTACCAAGAAGGTAGTCAAGTGAAACCTTAAAATAGTCGGCAAATCTTATAAGAGTTTCGTAGTCGGCTTCCCTTTCCATGTTTTCGTATCTACTAATGGTGTTTTGGTTCATGTCTAAATCTATCGCAAGCCTTAATTGCGACAATTTCTTCTCCTTTCTTAGTTGCTTTAGACGAAAAACCATAATTTCCCCACTAATATTTAGCATTGACATTATTATACCAACTTGGTATAATAAATATATCCCACTTTGGGATATATACTTGTTGATACAAATTATATCAATATGACTTTTATTCTATCTTGACTCTCTATTATATACATTGATATAATTATATTGACCGATCATTAAACGCACCTATGGAGGTTATGAAATGAAAAAGGTGGTTTTTTTACTTTTAGTAACGTTTTTTGTGCTACTTTTTGCTTGCACTCTAAGTGCCTGTAACAAAGATTGTGTACATGAAAATATAACCAATTGCGTGTGCGACTCTTGCGGTATAGAGTTACACGATTTTGACAACCTTTGCACGTGTACATTGTGCGGAAAAAGCAATCATTCTATTCAAAATTGTAAGTGTACAACTTGCAATACTACCTTACATTCTCCCAATGCCGATTGCGTGTGTACGATTTGTGGTAGCATAGCCCACGTTCTTGATAATGACTGTTTTTGTTCTACTTGTGAAGAAACCTATCACCTTTTAAATGATTCCTACTGTCGTCATGATGACATAGTTTACTATGGCAAATACCCCAAAACGCTCATCACAGATGATTTGAAACAAGCCACATTGCTTGCTGAGTGTGGAAAATCAACACCTTCTATAGATACCGGTTGGACTTCATTTGGTTATTATTCAAACCAAATAAAATCTAATTATGCTTTATATAAGGATATAGAAATAATGGGTGAAAGGTATCGCGCCATCTATTACACAAACTATCGTCCACGTGTTACAACCTTAAGTGCAGGTGCACAATATAGCACAATTGATGAAGCAGAAATCAAACTAAATACTATCTATTTTTATCGCTTTGAACCATTAAAATGGAAAGTCCTTAATGAAGATGGTGAAGGTGCAATTCTCCAATGCGTAGACATTATTGATACCGAAGCCTACCAAGGCATGAGCGAAACAGATTACAATGACATTTATGAAGCAAGTACCAATTGGCAACGACGTTGGGACACTTCCACATTGCGTGAGTTTCTAAACAACAGGTTTTATAATACAGCTTTAAATGATGCTCAAAAAGGACTTGTGGTAGATTTCACAACCATAAATGAAAATATTACCACCATTGATAAAGTCACTCTCCCTACTGAGAATATGCTCAATTCATTTGGATTAAGTGCCAGCGATCTAAAAAAACAACCTACCGATTATGCTCGCGCACAAGGAACTTTCTCGTTTGAAAACTCTTTCTCTTCAAAACCAAACGATACATATTGGATTGTGCGTAACACAAAAGAACACATGTCTCCCGGCAATTACGCTTGCAGATACGTTGATAATTATGGTAATTATCAAAGTCTTCAAGCGCAAAGTGGTACAACACCATCATTGGGTGGAACTGCAATAAAAAGTTTTGAAGCCATAGTAGGAGTATCACCTATGGTTAAATTAAATATAGGAGAATATGTTCCAGTTGATAAAGAATACAAAGTAACGATAAACGATAGTGATGGCGCTAACATTGCAGGAGTTGACCTAAAAGTAATAGTTAACCAACAAGAACAAGGTGTTTATACAACGGATACCAATGGTGAAATAACATTCTTGGCTAAAGAAAAAAGCGAAGTCAGCATAGAAATCATTGGTGAAATTGAAGGATACGTTTACGACAAAACCCACACATTCCAAGCAAACACCTACGAGCTTGAAATAAAATTTTATACCGAAAGAGTTTTTGAAGTATATTGTGTTGACCAAGAAGGTACGCCTATACCTAAATTAGAAATAAAAGTAGGCACTCAATCTGCTGACTATGTAAAAGGAACGACTGATACAAATGGATACTTCACTTTTACAAAACCATTTGGAGCTGACGTAGTAGGAACCATCGTAAGCTATAATAGCTTTACAAACCGACTCAAACAAACAAATCAAACCTTTACTTTTGACGAAAATGGCGTTGCACGAGTTATCGTAGGGCTTATTCATCCTATTAATGGACATAACGTTGGTGATAATATAGGTGGATGTGAGTTAAAAATAGTAGCTCCTAATAGCCAGTTAACCGCTACGCATGAAATACAAACAATTGGCAAACTTGTGAACAAAAAAGTGCTACTATATGCTATAAGCTATGATAGTATGACTACTGAAGCAATGGACACAATAGTATCCACTCAAACAGAGCTTTTAGACGAGTATACCATAATAATTCTAAACATGAACATTGGCACCAAAGATTATCTTTCATTCATTAGTTCAATCAGCCATGAAGTTCTGTTTGGAATTGATAACGATAGCATAGTTGCCAACGTCAACCCACAAGCAACCGGTGCTGGATATATGATAGTAACTGATATAGCAGGCACTATATTAAAAGTGGTGAACGATATAGCACCAAGTGAAATAGTAGCAAATTTAGATTAAAGCCCAGACAAAACAAAACCCTCCCGACGGGAGGGTTTTGTTATAGTATTCGCTAAAAAAATCGTGTTTTTACATAAGACCACGAGTTTTGGATGAAAAGCGACACAAATATCATTTCCCCAAAAAACGCGATTATTTAGATGAGATACGAGCAAATAATAACACCCCGAAGGGTTGCTGTACTTGGCGTACTGCGCCCTGACGGGGTGTTGTTACTTTGTGAAGTAGGTCGCTAAAGAATCGCGTTTTTAAATTCTTTTGCAGAGTTCAGTAAAGATTACTCCCAAACCATAAGCACCAGCATCTGGATAGTTGATACTATCGGTTACACCAGCACGGCCGAGCTTTGCTTGGATGTACTTGGTCTTGTCTGCGCCTTCAACTGCTGCAGCTGCTGCCTTAACCATTGCATCAAGGAGTTTTTCGCCTGCAACAGCACTTGCTGACAAGCTGTCTGCTGCTGGTACAAGTGCATCGATGAGAGTCTTGTCGCCAACAACTGCGCCGTGACCAAAGCTCTTTTCGCCGGTGTCTTGTACGCCCTTGACTGCTGCTTGGAGAATATCTGCAAGACCTTGGAGGTCAATTTCGTCCTTGCCGATAGCAGTCTTGCCTGCCCAACGGAATGCGCTTCCCCAGATAGGACCTGATGCACCACCACAGTATTCCATGATGATTTCAGAACAGGATACCAAGAATTCGCCTACATTACCCTTCTTTCTGGTAGCCCAATCTGCTTTAAGTTGTTTGAAGCCCTTTGCGATGCTCATGCCAAAGTCGCCATCGCCACAACGGTCAGCCTTACAGAAAGCTACTTCGTTTTCGATGATGATGTCAGCCATGGTTTCTACGATTTTTCCCATGCCTGCAGTGTTGATTTTTTCGCCAATAACTGCTTCGCCAACGAAATCGCATACTGCGTTTTCTTCTTCTACAACTTCTTCGATAGCTTCTTCTACAACAGCCTTTGGAGCAAATACTCCGGGAGTGATGTTGAGTGCCTTTGCGAGTGCTTGAACAGCTTCCTTGCAAGCAAGAGCTTCTGCATCTACTGCGCCCCAAGTGATAGCTGGGGTGGATACTGCGTAGTCAAGGAGTGACTTGAGTTCTGCATCAAGACGGAGAAGGGTTACAGATGCACCAGCCATGTCGATTGATGTCATGTAGTTGCCAACCATGGTCTTATAAATGCTGATACCCTTTGCTTCAAGTTCCTTGGATACATCGTTGTTGAATAGGTAAAGCTCTTGGAGTGGTGAGCCACCAAAGCCGTTGATAAGGAGTGCGATTTCTTCGCCAGCCTTTAGGCCAAGGTCTTCCATTAGGTCTGGAATGATTCTCTTTGCCAAAGCATCGGAAGTTTGGAGCTTTTCTCTCTTTCTGCCGGGTTCGCCGTGGATACCTACGCCAAATTCCATTTCGTCTTCGCCGATTTCAAATGTGGGGCTACCAGCAGCTGGAACGGTACATGATGTAAGAGCAAAACCAAAGCTTCTTACATTGTCAATAACCTTTTGTGCTACTGCCTTAACTTCTTGGAGTGAGCCACCTTGCTCTGCTTTTGCACCAGCAATCTTGTGTACGAATACGGTACCTGCAACACCTCTTCTACCTACGGTATAGAGTGAGTCTTTAACAGCGATATCGTCGTTTACATATACAGCATCAACTTCTACACCATCTTCTTTTGCAAGAGCTGCTGCGTTGTTGAAGTTCATGCAGTCGCCAGAGTAGTTCTTAACAATCATAAGAGTACCCTTCTTGGAAGCAGTCATCTTGAGTGCATTGTAAACTTGGATTTGGCTGGGAGATGCAAATACATCACCACATACAGCACAGTCAAGCATACCCTTGCCAACAAAACCTGCGTGTGCTGGCTCGTGACCTGAACCACCACCAGAAATAAGGGTTACCTTATTCTTATCGATAACTTTCTTTTTTACAACTTTATATTTTTCTACAAATTCAAGTTCCGGATGTGCTTTAGCAAGGCCATGACACATATCGTATACGAAACTTTCAGCAGTATTCATTATTTTCTTCATAAAAATTTTACCTCCAAATAATGGATATGCCGATAGTTTTCCTATCGGCATATCTTGGTTTTAGTTGAGATTAGTCGCAGCAACCACAGTCACAGCCACCGTATTTGTAGTCGTAACCAATCTTGTCAGCAGTCTTGATAGCAGATGCTACCATAGCTGGGGTTACAGGGAATGGCATGTTGTGTACAGATTCATCTGGGATACAGGTCTTTTCTGCGATAGCCATGAGCATTTCGTCATCGATAGAGTCGGTGCCGATATCCTTCAAGCAAACTGGTAGACCAACATTCAAGCAGAAGTCGAGAACTTCGTAGAGTTCTTCTTCGGGTGAGTTTTCAAGAACGAGTTGGCAGATAGTACCGAATGCAACCATTTCACCATGATAGTACTTGGTGTGTGCTGGTAGAAGGGTTAGACCATCGTGGATTGCGTGAGCTGCTGCAAGACCTGCACTTTCAAAGCCAAGACCTGATAGAAGGATGTTGGTTTCGATGATGTTTTCAAGAGCAGTGGTTACAACATTGTTTTCACAAGCTGCAACTGCCTTTGCGCCGTCAGCAAGAAGTGTCTTGTAGCAAAGTTGTGCCATTGCATATGCTGCCATGGTTCCACCTGCAAGAAGGGTGCCCTTTGCACGGTTTGCGCCACATGGTAGACCTGCGTTAACATTTGCATAGCTTTGAACATTTGCACGAGCTTCAAAGTATGTTGCAAGAGCATCGCCCATACCACTGATAAGGAAGCGTGCTGGAGCATTTGCGATAACGGTAGTATCGATAAGAACTACGCTTGGGCTTTGACGGAAATATGCATAGTCGTCAAAGTGATGGTCGGGAGTATAAAGAACTGCACTATGAGAAGTTGGAGCATCAGTAGCTGCGATGGTGGGGCAGATGATGAGGTTTGAGCCAGCTGCAACACACTTTGAGGTGTCAAGAGCTTTACCACCGCCAAGACCGATTGTACATGCGCACTTGTTAGCCTTTGCGATTGCTTGCAATCTTGCAACTTCTTCACGAGAACATTCGCCACCGAAGTCAACGATTACAAGTTCAACACCATATTTCTTTTGGGTTGCTTCGAGCTTGTCAGCTACTAATTTTTTAGCAAAGTTGTCAGCGATAAGTAGAGCCTTTTTACCAAAGGTCTTTACAAAATAGCCGAGGTTCAAAAGTTCGTCTTCACCTTGAACATACTTGGTGGGGCAAATAAATGCTTTTCTCATTATAATTTCTCCTTATATTGGAATTTTTTTTATTATAATAAAATTATAATACCAAAATATGGCTTCGTCAATACCCAATTTTCCATAAGAACGCCTTATATATAAGGATTTTATATATTTATAGGATAATCTATCGTAAACTTGAAATCCAAGCCTTGTTGTGCTATACTTTTTTTATGGGATTTTTTGATGGAAATTTGGAGTTATCCGTAACAAGTGCATCTGGTATCGAAGCAGTAACCAAGCGCGAGCTTGAAGCTTTGGGCTACAATCCAGGGGGCGCTATCTACGGACGAATTTCATTTAGTGGACAATATCGCGACATGGCAAGGGCCAATATGATGCTACGCACAGCAAATCGCGTATACATCAACATTGCGCGCTTCCATGCAGAAACCTTTGACGACCTATTTGAAGGTATCAAGGCAATACCATGGTCCACAATTATCCCCAAAAATGCAAAAGTAATCGTCAATGCAAAGTCTTTTAAGAGCAAGCTTTATGCGCTCACAAGCATACAAAAGATTGCCAAAAAAGCCATAGTTGTTGCTATGGGCAGTTTGTTTGAAAGTGGTGGCACTTATACCATTGAAGTGGTGGTAAACGAAGATGAAGTGCTTGTTGCGCTTGATACATCTGGTGTTGCATTGCATAAGCGTGGTTATCGCACATATGTAGGCGAAGCACCTTTACGCGAAACCCTTGCAAGTGCCATAATTCTACTATCTGTTTGGAAGTGGGACCGTCCCTTCATAGACCCATTTTGTGGTAGTGGCACACTCCCAATAGAAGCAGCACTCATTGGCACCAACACAGCACCAGGGCTAAACAGAGATTTTGCTTACGAAAACTTTATCAAAGCACCATCGGTCAAGCAGTCCGTAAAGGAAGAAGCCCTTGACCTAATTGAGCATGATAGAGAGCTTCGCATAAGTGGATTTGACATAAACAAAGACGCCATATCCCTTGCTATGCGCCACGCAAACAATGCAGGTGTAAGCGACAAAATACACTTTCAGGTTGTCGATATGCGCTCTTTGCGTTCCCGTTTTAGTCATGGCGTAATTTGTACCAACCCACCGTATGGCGAAAGATTGCTAAAAGAGGATGAGCTTAAAACACTCTATCGTGACTTTGGCAAGGTGTTCAACTCATTGGACGAGTGGAGCGCATACATCATCACATCATACGGTAACTTTGAGCATTACTTTTCAAAAAAATCAGACAAAACTCGCAAGCTATACAACTCCGAGCTTGAGTGCAAACTTTATAGATATCTTGGCGCACCGCCAAAAAGGAAGTAATAGATGAAAAAACTCATTATTATCTTGGTACTTGCCATATTTACTGCTACAGGCATTAGTGTAGCAAGCATGGAGCTTGGCCTTGTCGGCAAGGATAAGGGGGATACATATCTATCATATGTTGAGCCCGAAGATGGCTCAACCCCCTATTTCGTAAAGAGATATTATAGCGACGACTCCATCTCCGACGAGCCACTAAAGGTTATATCCTTTACCGACACCCATATCGGCAACGGACAGGAGTCAAGCGATATCATTTCTCTCACCATCATCGACAGAGTCATCAAGGAAAAGCACCCCGATTTGGTTGTCATCACAGGTGATGTTTGTCTTGGCTTGGAAGCATTGAGTGGTGTTGATGCTCTTGCAAAGGTATTTGAAGAAAACAAAACCTACTGGGCAGTTGTACTTGGCAACCACGATGCACAAGAAATTGGTGGCCCTACTCGCGAAGAACTCATTAGATACTACCAAAACAAGCCCTATTCGCTAACCAAGGAAGGTCCTATTGACCAAGGCGAAGGCAACTATATGATTAACCATGTAACATCAAAGGGTGTTACTCACACATTAGTGTTCATTGATAGTGGTGGTTATGCTACACCAGAAATTTGTGCTCAATACGGATATAGTTATGTTGACGGCTACGATTTTGTAAAGCCCGAACAAATGGAGTGGTATGCTGACACATTGAACGCAACAAAAGAGGCAAATGGTGGTGTACTCCCAGAGTCCACTATGTTTATGCACATCCCAGTTGTTGAGCATCACTTTGTTGACAACGATGCATATTTATATGGTATAAAGCTTGAGCCCAGCTGTCCAAGTGGCATCAACTCTGGTTTGTTTGCGTTTGTCAAGGAATTTGGCTCAACAAAGACTATGGTAAGTGGTCACGACCATGTCAACAACTATGCTGTTATGCACGAAGGCATCAAGCTGATGTACAGCCAATCATCATCATTTGGCTCCTATACATCACGCGCAAACGCATTTGCCATATTGCTTAAATCTCAAGACCCCACCTTTATGTTTACCGATGGCCACACCGAGTTTACAGTAGGAGCAGACGGCAAAATGGTGGACACCCCTTGCTACAACGACCTTAATCTACATCTATTTGAGGGCTTGGAAGAATACTTTGAAGCAAACAACATCCCCTATCCAAGCGAACTAAAGGACTAATATGTTTAGAGATAAAAAAACCGAAACAAAACATGGAATTAAAGCAGGAATTGTAGGAATTTTAGCAAACATCCTACTTTTTGGAAGTAAAATTGCAGTTGGACTAATATCAGGCTCCATTACGATTGTAGCTGACGCTGTCAACAACCTTGCTGACGCATCAAGCAATGTTGTAACCGTAATCGGTTTTAAGTTGAGCTCTCGCCCTGCTGACGAAGACCACCCCTTTGGTCACGAAAGAATTGAGCAGATTTGCGCCCTACTTGTTGCAATCATCGTACTTGCAGTTGGCGTGCTACTTGGCAAAAGCTCCATTGAAAAAATCATTACCCCAGAGCCTATTACCGTCAGCATTGCAACCTACATCGTGCTTGCAATAGGTATTGTTGGCAAGCTTGGTCTTATGGCATTTTTGCGCTTGTACGGCAAAAAAATCGACTCTGACAGCCTACTTGCAAGTTCAGCAGATGCTCGCAACGATGCAATATCAACAACAGCAGTTTTGATTTCCACCATAGTTATCGCAACAACTGGTGTAAATATCGATGGATATATGGGACTTGCAGTATCCATATTCATAGTAATATCTGCACTCCTAATGTTCAAGGAAATCATCAACCCCTTGCTTGGCGAAAGAGCAGATAAAGAGTTTGTAACGGAAGTAAGAAAAAAGCTCCTTTCCTACGAAAAGATACTTGGCATACACGACCTTGTTGTCCACCTATACGGCAAAACTCCCTATGTTACCGTACACGCTGAAGTTGATGCAAAGGATGACTTCATTGAGTGCCACGACATCATTGACAATGTTGAGCGCGAGTTTTTGGCTGAAGGCGTACACCTATCCATTCATATGGACCCCATTGAAACGGACAATCCCGAAGTAGAAGAACACAAAATCCGTGCAATAAAAGTACTTTCATCTATTGATGAAGGATTGCACCTACACGATTTTAGGATTGTAAAGGGGGACACTCACACCAATATTTTGTTTGATGTAGTTGTTCCCTACAACTCCAAAATAACACTAAAGGACATCCACGACGCTCTTGGCAAGGAATACGAAAATGACGAAAAGCAGTATTTCTTTGTGTTGTCTATTGACCGAGAATACGCATAAAAACGCGATTCTTTAGCGACCTACTTCACAAAACTACAATCCCCCTGCAGGTCATGTACGCCAAGTACACTCCCGTTGGGGGATTTTGTTTTGCTTGTATCTCATCTAAATAATCGCGTTTTTGTGAGCAAATTATAATTTGCGTTATGAGTTATTAGTTATATAGCTAACGCTGTTATATTTTGCTACGCAAAGCTATGGTTTATTTTAGAGATATAAAGTTTATTGTTGTGCTTTGCATATGCTTTATCCACAGCTTTTTGCTTTAGCTAAAAATATAACCATAATATATAACTTGCTCGCAATGGCGAACATATATAACTTGGCGATAGCCAAATATAACTCTACATGCTTTAGCTCCAAAAAACGAGCAAGTTTAGATGAAAGACGAAGGAAAAGAAAAAACCCGAGGGGTTGCTGTACTTGGCGTACTGCGCCCCGACGGGTTTTATTATTTTTCAAAGTATTTCGCTAAAATCGCTCGTTTTTTACCATTCTTTGGCACCATCATGCTTCACATCATCATAAAACTCAAAGTATTTACGCTTTGCTTCAGCAAGAGCACGCTCGCGTGCGCGCTTTTTGGCGAGCTCTTCTTTGGTGAGAACTTTCTTTTGTGGTTGTGGCGTTACTTGGGGATCTTTCTTTTCTTCCATAACTATCTTGGCAAAATGATTTTTGGTTCTTTATGATTCTTTTTGTAAAGAATACACTTGCTACCAATTGCTGCAACAGGTTCTGCACCGGTTGCTTCGGCAAGCTCTGCTACTGCAAGGCGTGCATCATAATCGGAGTTACGGAGTACGGTAATCTTGATTAGCTCGCGTGCTTCAAGCGCCTTTGAGATTTCTTGTGCCATAACATCTGATATGCCACCCTTTCCCACTTGGAAAATGGGCTCTATATTTGTAGCAAGTGCTTTAAGATAACTTCTTTGCTTGCTTGTTAACATAATCCCTCCTCTATTTCAAACTCTCTTAAAGTTTCCTTATAATCACGATATTTGTTTATGACGGCAATGTGTGGGCGTGCCTTTGATGCTTCGAGGTGTTTTTCGCAGTCGGACTTATTTTCCCAAAGCTCTTCAAACACTACCTTGAGTGCCTTTTTTTGCTTGTAAACAACGCAGTTGAAGTAAAGGTTGCCTGCATCGGTTTTGCTTGCTTTTGCGTGCTCAATACAAGCAGTTTGGAACTCCTTTTTGATATTTTCGTCTGAACTTAAACACAAACTCTTTATTTTTAGTAGATACATATTAGCACCTCTTTATCAAACGGAGATAGAACTCAACGCACTCATAAATGCCCTTGAATGTGATGCGCTCGTTGTGTCCGTGTATGGTCTTGCGTTCTTCGGAGCTCATAGATTGAGCGCTAAAACGATATACCTTGTCGGAAATTCTGCCATAGTGTTGAGAGTCGGAGCAAGCAAACATTAGATATGGGGTTACGACTGCATCTGGGAATGTGTCGCCTACTGCGCCCTTGACGATTTCGAACTCTTCACAGTCGGTGCGTGATACAACAGATGGATTGTTGCCACTTACAACCTTTAGCTCAACTCTGTCGTCATCAATAACCTTTTTTACATATTCAACGGTGGACTCGATGGTTTCGCCAGTCATGATACGGAAGTTGGAAAGCATTTCTGCTTGAGCAGGAAGTACATTTCTACCATTTGAGCCCTTCATTTGAGTGAATGCACAAGTGGTACGCATAAGTGCGTTGATTTCGCCACCACCCATTTTGCCTATCATGGCAAGAACGGGCTTGAACAACCACATATTTGCAAAAATCAAACGATATACAAATGTTGAGCGTCTGCCCAAAGTATCAAATAGAGCAAGTGTAGGAGCTGTAAAGTTTGCCTTGAATGGCTTTGCTTCTATCTTACAGCAAGCCTTGGATAGAACACCAATGGGGGTGTGTGCTGGTGGAGCAGATGCGTGTCCACCCTTGCTCTTGACTGTATATGAAAGGTTGAGCATACCCTTTTCGGCAATACCGATAACAGCAACTCTATCCTTTACACCAGGGAATACCTTTTCAACAACAGCACCACCTTCGTCAACAACAAGTTGAACATTGATGCCATTTTGCTCAAACCAATCTACGATTGCTGGACAAGTTGGACCAGAAATTTCTTCGTCACCAGCAAAGCAAAGATATATATCATTTTGTGGCACAAAGCCATTGCTAATTAGGTTTTCGGTTGCTTGCAAACAGCCGTTCAAGGTGGACTTTGTATCAAGAGTTCCTCTGCCCCATAGGGTTTCGCCATCAATGATGCCATCAAATGGAGCCTTTTCCCAGCCACTTTCGTCAACTTCAACAACATCAAAGTGTGACATAAGTACGGTTGCTTTGGAGCTATCTTGTCCCTTCCAATGGAATACTATACCGCGTCTACCAATATTTTGTTTTGGACAAGTGCTATGTACCAATGGGAACATGGTAGCAAGTTTTTCTTCAAACTTTTTGAACTCGCCATCGTCTTCAAGCTCAAAGTTGTTGTTTGATATGGTCTTGCACATAACCATTTCGCGAAGGTCAGCAACAGCCTTTTCCTTGTCAAACTCAACAGGCTCGATGACTTTTTCCACTTTAGCTTCTGGCTTAAAGCGCAATGCACGGATAAGACAAATAATCAAAATTAAAGTAATCATAACGCACCTCTTTTATTTATAATATCATTAATAGGCTTATATTTCAAGTAAAAAGCACTTCCAACTTGGAAGTGCTTTTGGTTGTTTTTTCTTAAAATGTTATTTAATTAAGGACATAACACCATTAATAATTAGTACAACACCGATTACGATAAAAATCCAATCAACGAGCATCCACTTTGCAACGATGAGGAAAATGCCAACGATTAAAGTGATGATGGGCTTGATAAGAGCAATCCAATTCTTTTTCTTAAAGTTCTTTGCAACCATGATGATTTGGTAAATTGCGTAGAGGGTTAGGCCGATACCAAGAACCAAAAGTGCGATATCAAGGATAGTCCAGCCACAAACGATAACAGCTATACCAAGGATAATTTCGATTGCTGCGTTAACATAGAGCTTCTTTACGATATCATAGATACCAAGAGCGATTAGTACTACGCCAACGATGGTGAGAAGAACATTAATCATACCTGCACGGAAGATGCAGAATAGAATACCCATAACGATGAGGGCAATAGCATTGATAAGTGCTTGATTGTTGAGTGATTTCTTTGCCATATTAAACTCCTATTTAATATATGATGTGTTTATGAAAAAGTTATATAACTTTTTAGTAAAATTTGCAAGTGGTTTTTGCTATTTCATTAGTTTAACCAAAACTGCTTTTTGAGCGTGCATTCTGTTTTCTGCTTCTTCAAAAATTTCGTTTGCGTGAGCTTCAAGCACCTTGGCTGTGATTTCTTCTTCGCGGTGAGCTGGCAAGCAATGTAGTACCATTGCGCCATCATTTGCCTTTGCCATGAGAGCATCGTTTACTTGGAATCCTTCAAAGGCTTTCCTACGAATTTGGGCTTCCCCTTCTTGTCCCATAGATGCCCAAACATCGGTATAAACTACATCTGCACCTTCAGCTGCTTCAAGTGGATTGTTGGTTATGGTGAGCTTACCTTGCGCTTGTCCCCACTTTACGATGTCAGCATCTGGCTCATAGCCATTTGGACAGGCGATGGAAACACTCATTCCTACCTTTATGCAACCAACGATAAGGCTGTTTGCCATATTGTTGCCGTCCCCTATGAACGCAAGTTTTAGTCCAGCGAGCTTGCCCTTGAATTCACGAATGGTTTGTAGGTCAGCAAGCACTTGGCAGGGATGACAGTAGTCGGTCAAGCCATTGATGATGGGAATGGAGCCATACTCTGCAAGCTTTTCGACATCGTCTTGCTTGAAGGTTCTAATCATAATACCATCCAAAAATCTGCTGAGCACTCTTGCTGTATCTTCAATGGGCTCGCCCCTACCAATTTGTAGGTCGTTGCCCGAAAGGAACAATGCGTTGCCACCAAGTTGATACATACCAACTTCAAATGATACTCTTGTGCGAGTTGATGCCTTTGTAAATATCATTCCAAGGGTCTTACCCTTCAAATGGTGGTGTTCGATACCTGCTTTCTTTTCGGCTTTGAGAGTATCTGCTAAATCAAGTATTTCAATGATTTGTTCAGTAGATAAATCACCAAGTTTAAGTAAGTGTTTCATTAGTCCTCCTTGCAAAATAGTGTTCCAATACCTTTGTCTGAAAGCACTTCTATGAGTATTGCGTGTGGCACTCTGCCATCAATAATAAATACATTTTTTACGCCAAGCTCAACAGCTTCTACACAGCACTCAACTTTTGGTATCATGCCACCGGAAATTATGCCCTCTGCCTTCAAGCCTTCCACCTCGGAAATCTTGATTTCAGGGATGAGAGTGTTCTCGTCCTTGGGGTCTTTCAGCACTCCCTTTGTGGCAGTCATATTGATGAGAGAATGTGCACCAAGCGCACCAGCAATTCTGCTTGCAGCTGTGTCGGCATTGATGTTATATACCTTGCCGGTTTGGTCGTATCCAATGGTGGATATAACTGGAATGTAGCCAGCATTCAAAGCATCAAGTATGGGCTTGGGATTGATGGATACGATATCGCCAACATAACCAAGCTCTGGGTCTTTTACCTTTGCTTTTATCATGCCACCATCGACACCACATAGTCCTAAAGCTGTTCCACCGACAGCTTCAATAGATGCAACAAGGTCCTTGTTGACCTTGCCAGCAAGCACCATTTGAACAACACTCATTTGCTCATCATCAGTAACGCGCAAGCCATTGAGCCTTTTGGTTTCGATGTTCATTCTATCAAGCACAGCATCAATTTCTGGCCCACCACCATGCACCAAAACAACCTTTATGCCAACTTGAGCAAGCAATACAAGGTCGCGCATGGTTGACAATTTTTGAGCTTCGCTTGTCATAGCGTTGCCACCAAATTTTACAACCAAAATCTTGTCGTTGTAGCGTTGAATGTATGGTAATGCCTGAACAAGTATGTCGGCTTTTTCTTGATTAGTTAAATTCATTTTATCTCCTTAATTAGGTACGATAGTCCCCATTGATTTTTACATATTCGTAAGTTAGGTCGCATCCCCAAGCAGTTGCCTTGTATGCGCCAGAATTGAGAGCTATCTTTATGATAATTTCACTTTCCAAAAGAATATCCTTTGCAATGTCTTCGGAGAACTCTATGCCCTTGCCATCCTTGCAAACTGCAACTTCCCCTTTTGCTGAAAGGAAGGATACATCAATTTTGTCAACATCAACATTTGCGCCACTATATCCGATAGCACAAAGCACTCTGCCCCAGTTTGCATCAGCGCCAAACATAGCTGCCTTAAAGAGTGAGCTTGTGATTACGCTCTTTGCAACAGTCTTTGCGATTTTCTTGCTTTGGGCTCCCGTAACTTGACATTCAAGTAGCTTACTTGCGCCTTCTCCGTCGCCAGCAATCTTTTTGCAGAGAATGGTGGATACAACGCCAAACATCTTTTTGAAGGTCTTGTAATCCTTGTTTTCGCTCTCAATCATGGTGTTACCAGCCTTGCCGGAAGCAAGGATAGAAAGCATATCATTTGTTGATGTATCACCATCAACTGATATCATGTTGAAGCTATCCTTTACATCAGCCTTGACAATTTTTGAGAGCATCTTGGGGCTAATTGCTACATCGGTTGTCATAAACACAAGCATGGTTGCCATGTTTGGATGAATCATACCCGAACCCTTTGCAATACCAGCAATAACACACTCCTTTCCGTCAAGTGTAAACTTTATGGCAACTTCCTTTTTGATAGTGTCAGTTGTCATGATTGCTTCTGCAGCACTCTTGCTGTCATCTCCAAGTGATGCCACCAAACTCTCCATTCCATTTGCAATGGGTGCAATGTCAAGGGGTTGACCGATAACACCTGTGGATGCAACGATAACATCTTCCTTTTTGATGCCGGTATGTTTTTCGACAAGTGCGCACATCTTTTCTGCAATTTCTATGCCGTTTGCATTGCAAGTGTTGGCGTTTCCAGAGTTGCAGATTATTGCTTGAGCGTATCCGTTTTTAAGGTTGCTTTCGGTAACCTTGAGTGGTGCGCCCTTAACCAAATTTTGTGTATATACTGCTGAAGCTGAACAAATATCGTCAGCAACAATAAGTGCCAAATCTTTTTTAAGTTTATTTTTGCGAATACCTGCGTGTATTCCACTCGCTTTGAAACCTTTTGGGGCTGTGATACCACCTAAAATATACTCATATTTCATAGAGTTAGTCCCTCCGTTTCCTTTTGTCCTGTTATAATATTGAAGTTTTGTATTGCTGCGCCACTTGCACCCTTGCCAAGATTGTCAAAGAGCGATACAAGTACAACGCGCTCGTCATTGCCAACGACACCCACTTCCATGGTGTCCTTGTCAGCAAGTGCTTTAGCAGAAAGGAAGGCACTATCAAAGTCAACTGCTTTGACAAGCTCCTTACCACTATAAAAATCTTTATATAATTCCTTGAGCTGATTTAATGTGCTGATACCTTTTAGCATACCCATCTCAAGTGGAACAACAACTTCCATTCCACTATAAAAATCGCCAACGATGGGCATAAAGGATACCTTTGTATTTAGCCCTGTAACATAACTCATTTCGGGGAGATGTTTGTGGCTTTGAGTCAAACCATACATGCGTGGAGCATCCAAAAGGCTGTCGCGCACATTGTCTTCGTACTCGGCAATCATCTTTTTGCCACCACCGGAGTAACCAGTAAGCGAAGTACAAGTAAGATAACTATCCTTTGAAAGCACACCTTCCTTTATGAGTGGATAAACAAGGGAGATAAAGCCACTTGCATGGCAACCAGGGTTTGCTATACGATTGCTTGACTTGATTTTGTCATAAAAATCCTTGCCAAGCTCCGGAAAACCATATGCCCAGCTGGGGTTTGTGCGATGCGCTGTTGATGCGTCAATGATTTTTGTATGCTCTTTAGCAAGTGCAACTGCTTCAATTGAAGCTTGGTCTGGCAGACACAAAAATGTTACATCGCTTGCGTTGATGTATTCCTTTCTCCACTCCGTATCCTTACGATGTTCATCTGGGATAGTGAGTAGCTCAACATCCTTTCTTGATAGGAGCCTATCCTTTATCCTTAAACCTGTTGTGCCTACAGCTCCGTCAATATAGACTTTAGTCATTCAAAAAACTCTCCACTATGCAAAGTTGCTTTTGAACAGCACTCTTGCTTGGTGCACCCTCTGATGTACGCTTATTAAGGCAAGTCATCATATCGATTGCATCATAAATATCATCTTCAAATAGGTCGCTCATCTTTTTATATTCGGCAAGCTCAAGTTGGTTTAGGGTGATGCCCTTTCCCACACAAAGTGCTACAAGCTGACCACTGATTTTGTATGCTTCCCTAAATGGCAAACCCTTTTTTGCAAGGTAGTCTGCGCAGTCGGTTGCATTGATAAACCCCTTTTCGCCAGCCTTTGCCATGTTGTCTTTTAAGACGGTCATGGTCTTGAGCATAGGAGCAAATATCCTAACGCAAATGAGTGCTGTTTCGACACTATCAAAAATAGCTTCTTTATCTTCTTGCATATCCTTGTTGTATGCAAGTGGAATGCCCTTTAGGAGTGTAAGCAAGGTAATCAAATTGCCATATGCCCTACCGGTCTTGCCACGAACAAGCTCTGCGATATCAGGGTTCTTTTTTTGTGGCATTATGCTGGAGCCGGTTGAGTAGCTATCGTCAAGCTCAATGAACTTGAACTCCCATGAACTCCACAAAATTATTTCTTCTGAAAACCTTGATAGGTGCATCATAATTAGTGCTATATCACTTGCAAGCTCTACGCAAAAATCCCTATCGGATACGCCGTCCATGCTGTTGAAAACTGGTGCAGTAAAGCCAAGTTTTTCTGCTGTAAAGCCCCTATCAATATTATATGTGGTGCCAGCCAAAGCACAGCTACCAATGGGGCAATAGTTCATTCTTTTTAGGGTGTCAGCAAGCCTGTCATAATCACGCATAAACATCGCAGAGTAGGCAAGTAGATGGTGTGCAAATGTTACGGGTTGAGCGCGTTGGAGATGAGTATACCCCGGCATTA
>JAFXIB010000083.1 GCA_017533505.1 Clostridia bacterium
ACTCTTGATGCAAACAAGTCACCAACTTCGGATACAACACCAATTGCAAGTCCCATCAATGAGTAGAATAAGATGGGATTGGGAAGAACTTCTGAAAATAGTACAGGTGCGTTGACTGGCAAACGAGCATACTCAAACATTGCATATATAATTAGAGAGCCTGCTACACCACCTACCAAACCGATTATTGAGCCAGAATAAGTCTTGTTTGGACTGATTTTGGGGAAAATCTTTGGTCCTTTGATTGCTGAACCAGCATAGTATGCAATGGTATCTGCAAGCATTGCTGATGCGCAAGCCATAAGGAATGGAAGCATACCATAGGCATTCATTGTTTGAAGAACGCACATTATTGGAGCAATAGGATAAAGCATAATGAACAATGTCATTAGCATGTCTTTAAGCTTTACCTTTGAGTCAAACACGAAGAAGCAGAATGACAAAATCATGCCACCCGTAAGCACCATAAAGAAACCAAAATATCCAAGGAACTTTATTGATGGATAAACAGCAAGAACTACCAAAATCAATGGGATAATTTCCACATTATAGCCCTTGCTACGAGTGCATTTTATCATTTCAAGGGTAGAAAGCGCAAGAACAATGAATACCAAACCATCAAAGAAGTATTGACCTTTGCCGTCCCAAAGAGATGTTAGGAATACAAAGCCAACAAACACGGCAAGCATAAGCAATCCTGTAAGTGTTTTCTTAAGAATTTTCATTATATTTTACCAAACTTCCTTTTAATTTTCTTATATTTTTTGATTATATCGTAAATGTCGCCCTTGTCAGCATCAGGGAAGAGTTTATCCAAAAAGAAAAGTTCAGCATAGGCTGTGCTATAAGGCAAAAAACCCGATAGTCTATGCGCACCACCATACCTAATTAGGCAATCAACTGGTGGCAATGATGCTGAATACATATATTGTTGAACTTCTTGAGTGGTAACAGGTGTAAGCACACCACTAATTAGCTTTTGCTTGAAAACTTGATTGAAAGCATCGGTAACTTCTTGCATACCATTGTAAGCAAAGACAAAAGCTATGGTCATACCCCTATTATTGATGGTTTGTGCATTTGCAGATGCGATTGTAGACATCAATTCGGGAGTAAGAGCTTCAAAATCCCCAACAAAAAATAGCTTATATCCCCTTGTTTTGCAAATGGGTAAAAGCGTATTTTGGATAAAATCTACATAAACTGATGAAATAGCAAGCTTCTCACCAATACCACGGGTGAGATTTTCCTTGCTGGAAACATAAAAAGATAGATGCGAAACGCGATTTTCATCACTTGCATCAATTATATCAAGTATGGCGCGGGTGCCGAATATATATCCGTTGAATCGGAGCAATCCCTTGCTTGCGGCATAACGGCCACCCCCGTCCATAATAACTGATAAGTGCATTTTACTATACGCTCATTATCTCCGTTTCTTTTTCGGAGCTCATCTTGTCGATGTCAGCAATAGCATTTGATGCTTGCTTATCAACATCCTTTTCATATGCGTTGTAATCGTCTTCGGTTACGATACTGTCCTTTTTGTAGTTGCGGAGCAAGTTGATAGCATCACGACGAATATTACGGATAGCAACCTTTGCGTTTTCGGTTGAAACCCTAACATCCTTACATAGAGCGCGTCTGCGTTCTTCGGTTAGCTCTGGGAATACCATACGAAGAACTTTACCATCATTGGTGGGGAAAATGCCTACATTTGCTGCGATAATAGCCTTTTCTACGGTCTTAAGTGCACTTTGGTCCCAAACATTGATAACAAGCATTCTTGCTTCGGGAATAGTGATGTTGGCCATTTGGTTGATGGGAGTATCCATGCCATAGTATGGTACCAAAATCTTGTCAAGGATGTGTGGATTAGCACGGCCAGCTCTCATTGACTTAAATTCATTTGCAAGACTGTTCTTGGTTTTCTCAATTCTTTCATTGAGATCATCAAAAACCATTTCGACTTCTAATAATTCATAACCCATAAAAAATCTCCTGAGTTTAATTTTTATTATATATAATATAATAACATATCACGAATAATAATACAAGTATTAGTTTTTACTAATAATCAAGCAAATATATTGTAAAAATTTATATTATGTAAAAATGATAGAAAAAAGGCACTCAACCGAGTGCCTTTTGATTGTTAATCAATGATTGTTCCTATCTTTTCGCCCATAACAGCTCGTTTGATGCTCTCGGGTTCATTAAGACCGAATGCGATAACGGGTGTTTTGTTGGTCATACATAGGCTGACTGCTGTTGTGTCCATTGCTGTAAGCTCGCGCTTGATGAAATCAATACCAGAGATGCGCTCAAACTTGATTGCGTTGGGGTTGGTTTTGGGATCACTATCGTAGATACCATCCACATTCTTTGCAAGAAGTAGTACATCTGCCTTGATTTCTGCAGCTTTGAGTGCAGCAGCTGTATCTGTGGTAAAGTATGGAGCACCTGTGCCACATCCAAAGATTACGATTCTACCCTTTTCAAGATGTCTAATTGCCTTTCTGATGATGAATGGCTCTGCAATTTGAGTGATTTGAAGTGTGGTTTGTACGCGTGTTGCAAGACCAGCCTTTTCAAGTGCATCTTGGAGTGCCAAGCAGTTCATTACAGTTGCAAGCATGCCCATATAGTCTGCAGTAGACCTATCCATGTTGCCACCTTGTCTGCCACGCCAGAAGTTACCAGCACCGATTACGATACCAATTTCTACACCAAGGTCTTTTACTTCCTTGATTTGCTTGATGATACCAGCAATAATTTCTTGGTCAAGTCCAAATCCCTTTGCCCCTGCAAGTGCTTCGCCAGAGATTTTAAGTAGAATCCTCTTATATTTTGGTTGCATATATTACTCCTTATAAAAAAGGGATACTTTGTATCCCTTAATTAATAACTATTTAGCAGTTGCCTTTGCGATTTCGTCAGCAAAGTTTTCGTTTCTCTTTTCGAGGCCTTCACCCATTTCGTATCTTACGAAACGACGGATGGTAACCTTTTCACCACACTTTGCAGTTTGCTCGATGGTGAGTTGGTTGATGGTCTTGGAGCTATCCTTAACGAATACTTGGTCAAGAAGGCAATTTTCTTTGTAGTAAGTTTCGATCTTACCATCGATTATCTTGTTCTTAACCATATCAGGCTTTGATGCCATCTTTGGATCGTTGTTGATTTGTGCAAGAGCGATTTCTCTTTCCTTTTCGATGATTTCTTGAGGAACTTCTTCTCTTCTTACATAAAGGGGTTTAACAGCTGCGATTTGTAGTGCAACATCGTGTGCAAAAGCTTTGAAATCATCGCCCTTTGCAACGAAGTCAGTTTCGCAGTTAACCTCGAGAAGAACGCCAACTTTGCCACCCATGTGGATGTAACTATCAACGATACCTTCAGCAGCGATTCTGCCTGCTTTCTTTGCAGCAGTTGCCATGCCCTTTTCACGGAGCCATTCGGTTGCCTTATCCATGTTGCCGTCACAAGCTTCGAGAGCCTTCTTGCAATCCATCATGCCTGCGCCTGAACTTGCGCGGAGTGCTGCTACATCTTTTGCAGTAAAGTTTGCCATATTTCTATTCTCCTTTATATCTATTATGTCGTGTGATTAGCCTTCGAATACTTCTTCTGCAGCAACTTCTTTGTCGCTTACATATTCGGTGCCTTCTTTAGCTGCGATAACTGCATCTGCCATTACGCTTGCGATAAGCTTGATTGCGCGGATAGCGTCGTCGTTGCCAGGGATTACATAGTCAACCAAATCTGGGTCACAGTTGGTGTCTACAAGACCTACGATTGGAATACCAAGAGCGCGTGCTTCTTGAACAGCGATGTGCTCAATCTTGAGGTCAACTACGAACAATGCACCGGGAAGGTTACGCATGTTCTTGATACCACCAAGGTTTTGTTCGAGCTTTTCGCGTTCTGCTTTGAGCTTGATAACTTCCTTCTTGGGGAGAAGATCGAACTCACCGATAGCTTCCATTTGGTTGAGCTTGTTGAGCTTATCAATACGGGTACGGATGGTTTGGAAGTTGGTAAGTGTACCACCGAGCCATCTTTCGTTCATATAGAACATACCACAGCGTTCTGCTTCTTGTTGGATAGCTTCTTTAGCTTGCTTTTTCTTACCTACGAAGAGGATATTCTTGCCTTCGGATGCTACTTTGTGGATGAACTTGTATGCTTCTTCTACAAGGTCAAC
>JAFXIB010000001.1 GCA_017533505.1 Clostridia bacterium
CCGATGTTATAAAGGACATTCACCTTGCTTACTATAATGCGGGCAGTAACATCGTAAACACAAACACTTTTGGTGCAAACATTCTAAAGTTTAGCGAAGCTGAACTTGAAGAAGTAATTGGTTCTGCTCTCAACAATGCAAAACGCGCAAGGGAAGAAAGCACTTCTGTTGCTCCAAAGTGGATAGCGCTTGACATAGGACCAACTGGTAGAATGCTCAAGCCCTATGGCGACCTTGATTTTGAAAGGGCTGTTGAGATTTTTGCTACCACCATAAAGATGGGTGTAAAGCATGGCGCAGACCTGATTTTTATCGAAACGATGAGTGACAGCTACGAAACAAAAGCTGCTCTTCTTGCTGCAAAGGAAAACTCCAACCTACCTGTTTTTGTATCAAACGCATACTCCGAAAACAACGCACTTCTCACTGGCGCAAGCCCCAAAGCAATGGTTGCTCTCCTTGAAGGAATGGGGGCTGATGCCATTGGTGTAAACTGCTCATTTGGTCCCAAGGGACTATCAAAAGTGGTAAAGGAGTATCTTGAATACGCAAGTATCCCTGTTATCCTAAAACCAAATGCTGGGCTACCAAAAGTAGAAAATGGGGTTACTAAATATGATATTACCCCACAAGAGTTTGCCCAAGAATGTAAGGCCCTTGTCATGGATGGTGTGCGCGTAGTTGGTGGTTGCTGTGGTACTACACCAAGCTATATAGAAGCTCTTTATGATGCAACAAACACCATTACTCCTATCCCAACAACAGCGCGTGATGAAACTTTGGTTAGCTCTGGTAGAGTTGCTTTAGAGATTGGGAAAGCTCCCATTCTTGTAGGCGAGCGCATCAACCCAACTGGCAAGCCAAGGTTTAGAGAAGCTCTCAAAAATGGAGATATAGATTATATTCTAAAAGAAGGCATATCCCAAGAAGAAAGGGGTGTTCATGTTTTGGATGTCAATGTAGGTATCCCTGACATTGACGAAGTGGAAATGCTCACAAGTGCTGTCAAGGAGCTCCAAGCTGTGGTTGTAGCGCCCCTCCAAATTGATACATCGAACACGCTTGCTATGGAAAAGGCTTTGCGTATTTACAATGGTAAGGCGATGATTAACTCTGTCAATGGCAAGGCAGAAAGTATGGAAGCAGTATTCCCACTTGTCAAAAAGTATGGTGGCGTTGTTGTTGCTCTTACTCTTGACGAAAGGGGTATTCCAGTTACAGCAGAAGAAAGGGTAGCTATTGCAGAAAAAATCATACAAAAGGCAGAGAGCTATGGTATTCAAAGGAAGGACATCATAGTAGACCCACTTGCTATGACAATAAGTGCTGACAAGGATGCTGGCAATCAAACGCTAAAAGCTGTCGAACTACTCAAAGCAAAGGGTATCCACACCATTCTTGGTGTATCCAATGTATCCTTTGGACTGCCAAAGAGAGATTATATTAATTCGATGTTCTTTGCTTTAGCACTGGAAAAGGGCTTGTCAGCTGGCATAATTAATCCTAACTCTACCGAAATAATGAAGGCATATTTTGTGGCCAATGCCCTAAAGGGCAAGGACGAAAACTTTGCAAGCTATATTAGTTTTGCAGAAAGTGTCAGCGAACAAACTACTGCCACCCTAAAAAGTAGTAGTGCTTCTTTAGATGGCGACTCTCCCCTTCAAAGGGCCATCATCAAAGGTCTAAAAGAAGAAGCTCAAAGGTGTACGGAAAGTTTACTCCAACAAAAAGCACCACTTGACATCATAAATGGGGAGATTGTGCCAGCGCTTGATATAGTTGGTGTAGCATATGAGCAAGGAAGAGCATATCTTCCAAACCTTTTGATGAGTGCCGATTCAGCAAAGGTTGCATTTGAAGTAATAAAGGCAAAGATGCCACAGGGTGGCGCCACAAAGGGCACATTTGTGATTGCAACCGTCAAGGGCGACATACACGATATTGGCAAAAACATTGTAAAGTTACTGCTTGAAAACTATGGCTTTAAGGTTGTGGATTTAGGCAAGGATGTTGAGCCTAAAAAGGTTGTTGAAGCAGTTATAAAGCACAACGCGCCACTATGTGGACTCAGCGCTTTGATGACAACAACCGTGCCAAGTATGGAAGAAACCATCAAGGAGTTGCGTAAAGGCGCTCCATGGTGTAGAATATGTGTAGGTGGTGCTGTTTTGAATGGCGAATACGCCGACAAGATTGGCGCCGACAAATATTGCAAGGATGCTATGGAGACGGTCAGATACGCTCTTAACATAGTAGAATAGACAACTTAATACAGGATGTGAATTGTACGCGTTACTAAAAGTAGGGGAAGAGTGGTGAAAATCCATCGCAACAGTCATTACGGTTATAGTCCGATTACCTATCCATCCGTTGATGCAGATTATCTTGGGCGTTGAAGAAAAGGGCATATAAGTAGAGATACTTATCTTTTTTGCATACCAAAGGTATGCAATTTTTATTTTATAACAGGGTAGAAAGGTGCTACCAAAGGAGAACTTATGAAAAAGTTATTGCTTATAATGATGATAGTCATAATGATTTTAAGCGCACTAACACTTGTCGCTTGTGCAAAAAACGAGAGTGAAGTTGTGCTTACCATTGACAAGAAGTATGACCTATCAAAGGGCGACAAGCTCATAGATTACATGGAGTATCTTGACGAAAAAGACAAGCTGGACTATGACGAAGAAAATGGCATGATAGTGTCCATAAACGACATTGACAATAGCTTAAACTCATACTGGATGTTGTATACAGACGACCCCAACAATTCAAACAGCCAATGGGGAACATATGAGTATAAAGGCAAAACATATTACTCGGCAACACTTGGTGCAAATGAGCTTAAAATAAGCGACGATTACACCTACATTTGGGTATATCAAACATTCTAATGAAAAGGACAAAGGAGCTTGCAATAATAGGAGTTTATATTGCCTTACTTATCGGTGGGCAGTTTGTGCTTGGCGCAGTATCTGGGATAGAAATTGTTACTGCGCTACTCCTTGCTTTTTGCTTTTATTATGGTATAAGGCGCTCCATAATTGTGGTGGTATGCTTCAGCTTATTACGATGTTTGGTGTTTGGATTTTTCCCGAGTGTGTTGATACTTTATATTGTTTACTATGTTATTTTTGCAGTTGTCTTTGGACTAATTGGCAACAAATACAACCACACCTTAACCCCAGCTCGCCATGTTTTGTTGGTGGCGATTGGGGTAATTATGGTGGTGCTGTTTACTGCGCTTGATAACATTATCACACCTTTATACTATGGCTTTGGTAGGACGGAAAGCATAGCTTATGCAACAGCATCGCTTTCTGCGCTGTTACCGCAGGTGCTATGTAATATCTTGACACTTTCTATTTTTACAAGGCCACTTGTAAAGCTTTTTAAGGTGGTGGGTTAGCTACATTCTATCAAGAGTTTGTCGCTCACAAGAGCAATCAACTCACCATTTGTGGGCTTATCTCCACGAGAAAATATCTTTATGCCATAAATATTATTTATGTTTTCAATCTTGCCACGCGACCAAGCCACTTCTATTGCGTGCCTTATGGCGCGCTCAACCTTGCTTGGAGAGGTGTTGAACCTTTCAGCAACAGCAGGATAGAGCATCTTGGTGATGTTGTTTATCATGCTGGGGTCGTTTACTGCTTGCTTGACAGCTTCTCTCAAAAATTGATAGCCCTTGATGTGTGGTGGAATACCAGCAGAAATAAATATGTTTGCAAGACGCTCATCAAGGAGCTTTTCTTTGCCAAGACTGATTTCCAAGCTGTTATCCTTGCGAAGGGGCATGGCAAGTAGCTTTGATGCGATATCGGGTACATTTTCACTTTTGTTAAAAGTGATATGCGCTAAACCATCATATTTTTCGCCCTTGTCAGCAATTACTGCTACTATGGGGCGCGATGGTAACTTTTTGAGAGTGTCCACAAACTCATAAGGGAAGGCATCTCCGTTTACACCCACGATAACAACTTGAACAATGAGCTTTTCAAGGAGTATAGTGGCTTCACGGGTGTCGCGTGCAATGGCGCTGAATGTAAGTTCATAAGGGCGCACAGAACTGAGCTTGCTTAAAATATCGTCATCAATATTGACTGCAAGACAAGATAATTTAATCATAAATCCTCCATTTTATAAAATTTTGCATAGAATAATACACTGCTTGCCATCAGTGGTACATATTTATTTTTATCTTTTGGGCTACAAAAAGTGTCAATATCTATTGAAATCTATTTGATAATGCCATTATAACAAGGTAAACGATATTTTGCAATAGGATTTTTCATATTTCAAAATAATTTTGTACAAAATTCTGTCGAAGGTTGTCGAATTTTGAAAAAGGGTGCCAAAATATAAAAAACTTATGCCGTTAAGGGCGATGGCATATTGACAATGCACTTATTATGATATAAAATTAAAGTATATTAAAATATATTATAATGGAGTAATTTATGGATATTAATTACATATTGTCAAAATGTGACCATACACTACTTTCTGTAAGTGCAACTTGGCAAGAAATCAAGAGCATTTGCGACGACGGAATGAAATATAAAACAGCATCTGTATGTATTCCACCAAGCTTTGTTAAGCGCGCAAAGGAATATACAGGGGACAAGCTCCAAATTTGTACTGTTATCGGTTTCCCAAACGGATATAATACTACTGCAACCAAGGTTTTTGAAACCATTGATGCTATCAAAAACGGCGCTGACGAAATTGATATGGTAATCAACATTGGCGAGCTTAAAGCTGGTAACAATGATTATGTTCTCAATGAAATCAAAGCACTCAAAGAGGCTTGTGGCGACAAAATCCTCAAGGTCATCATCGAAACCTGCCTTTTGAGTGAGGAAGAAAAGGTAACTATGTGCCGTCTTGTAAGTGAAGCAGGTGCTGATTTTATCAAGACATCAACAGGATTTTCCAAGGCTGGCGCTACAAGAGAGGACATCAAGTTGTTTAGCGCTAACATCGCTGAAGGCGTAAGAATGAAGGCTGCTGGTGGCATAAGTTCTATCAAAGATGCAGAAGATTTCATCAACTTGGGTGCAGAAAGATTGGGCACAAGTAGAATAGTTAAAATAGTAAAGAGCAATGAGGAGGCAACAAATGGCGACACCACATATTAATTCTAAAGAAGGCGATTTTGCAAAAACAGTTTTGATGCCCGGCGACCCACTTCGTGCAAAGTTTATTGCTGAAAACTTCCTTGAGAACGCAGTTCTTGTCAACAATGTTAGGGGCGTAAATGGATATACTGGCTACTATAAGGGCAAACGCGTATCCGTTATGGCATCGGGCATGGGACAACCCAGCATTGGCATTTACTCATACGAGCTATATAAGTTCTTTGGTGTAGAAAATATCATTCGTGTAGGAAGCTGTGGTTCATTCCACAAAGATTTGCATGTTAGAGATATCATCATTGCTATGGGTGCTTGCACCAATGGTAACTATGCTTCTCAATATAGACTTCCTGGCACATTTAGTCCTATTGCAGACTATGACCTAACCCAAAAGGCAGTCAATGCTTGCAAGGAAAGGGGCGTAAAATATATGGTAGGCAACATTTTGTCCTCTGATACCTTCTATGACGATGCAAATTCTGGCATGGAATGGGCAAAGATGGGCGTACTTGGTGTTGAGATGGAGTCTGCTGCTTTGTATTGCAATGCTGCAAGACTGGGCAAAAAGGCACTTTGCATCTGCACAGTAAGTGACTCTTTCCTATATCCCGAAGAGAACACAACTGCAGAAGAAAGACAAAACTCATTCACCACAATGATGGAGATAGCTTTAGAGATAGCTGAATAATGAAGAGAGTATTTTTGATTGTTTTGGATAGTTTGGGCATAGGCGCATTGCCTGATGCAAGGTCTTTTGGTGATGAAGATGCCAACACCTTGCGTGTGGTAAGTAGCAATCCCAACTGTGTAGTGCCTAATCTTGAGAGATTAGGCCTATTCAACATTGAAGGCGTAGTAGGTGGAGTGGATAGTCCACTTGGTAGCTATGCAAGGTTGGGCGAGTTGAGCCTTGGCAAGGATACCACCATAGGTCACTGGGAAATGGCAGGTATTGTATCCGAAAAGCCACTACCCACATATCCCGATGGTTTCCCCAAGGAAATCATTGATGAGTTTGAAAAGCAAACGGGTAGAAAAACCCTTTGCAACAAGCCATACTCTGGCACCGAGGTGCTCAAGGACTATGGCAAGGAACACATCGAAACGGGTGCGCTGATAGTCTACACATCAGCAGACTCCGTATTCCAAATTGCAGCACACGAAGATGTTGTGCCAGTTGAGGAGCTATATAGATACTCCGAGATAGCGCGCGCAATCTTGGTAGGTGAGCATGGTGTGGGCAGAATTATTGCAAGGCCATTCATAGGTGAGCATCCATACACACGCACAGCAAACAGACACGATTTTTCCATTGCTCCACCAAAGGAGAGCATGCTTGATAGGTTGAGTGGTGCTGGATATGATGTTATATCTGTTGGTAAGATAATTGACATCTTCTCTGGCAAGGGTATAACCGAAAGCTACCGCACAAAGTCCAATTATGACGGTATGGAGCGCACAATAGCCTTGTTAGACAAGGACTTTGACGGACTATGTTTTGTCAATTTGGTTGACTTTGACATGAAGTTTGGTCACCGAAACGATGTTGATGGTTACGCAAAGGCACTCACGGAGTTTGACACTCAACTTGGCGAATTCCTTTCCAAGATGCGTTCTGATGATATACTCATCATCACAGCAGACCACGGATGTGACCCTGTTACAGTTTCAACTGACCACTCACGCGAATATGTACCAATGGTTATATATGGTGGTGGTATTCAAAAGGGTGTTGACCTACAAACGCGTGCAAGTTTTAGTGACATATCAGCAACCATTCTTGAGATATTCAATGTAGACAAGGGCGCAACCAACGGAATTAGTTTTTTAAGTAAGGTTTTGGAAAAATAAAAGGCGAGATAGCAATGCAGACTAACGATATACAAAAGGCCTTGGAACTCATCAAAAAGTACGATACAATAATTTTGCATCGTCACTCCAGTCCAGACGGAGATGCTATTGGCTCACAAGTGGGGCTAAAAAAGGTGCTGGAGGCAAACTTCCCAAGCAAGAAGATATATGCAGTAGGCGACGAGCCAGGTAGATATGGTTTTATTGCTGACTCCACCCCTGATGTGATAGACGACAGCGTGTATCAAGGGGCGCTTGCCATACTTTTGGATATGGGGGCATCGCACCTTGTGAGTGATGATAGGTACACTTTGGCAGAAACTACCATAAGGATAGACCATCATCAACATGTAGAGCAGTTTGCAGACCTTGAAATTGTCGACACAAGCGCCGAAAGTTGTGCTGGGCTCACTGCTTCGCTCGTCAAGGAATGGGGGCTTAAAATGCCTTCTGACGGCGCCAAGGCACTATATACGGGCATGGTGACCGATTCTGGAAGGTTCCGTTATGATTCAACGACGGCACGCACCTTCCAAACGGCAGCATATTTGTTTGAGCAAGGTTTTGATGCAAGTGATATTTATCTCAACCTATATAGTGATGATTTTGAGTACATAAGGCTCAAGGCAAGTTTTGTTATGCGCATACAGTTTACCGAGCATGGAGTGGCATACATATATACTACACTTGACGAAGTCAACGCAACGGGTGCGAGCTTATTTACCATTTCGCGTGGTATGGTAGGCACTATGGCAGAGATAAGGGGAGTTAACACATGGGTAAACTTTACCGAGTCCCCAGAGGGTGTACTATGTGAGATTCGCTCAAAGACGCAAAACATCAACCAGATAGCAGTCAAGTATGGTGGTGGCGGACATCTTAAGGCAAGTGGCGCGCGCGTAAAGGACAAAGAAGAAGCAATGGCCATGCTCCGTGATTTAGATTTAATGCAAATAGAGGAATAATATGAGTTTAGAGTTAAAGAAAAGGATACTTCAAAAGATAAAGGAATACAACAAGATAATCATATCTCGCCATGTAAGACCGGACGGTGACTGCATAGGTGGAACAAAGGGGCTAAAGGAGATACTTACGCTCACTTATCCCGAAAAGGAGATATATCTTGTCAACGAGGATTACTCGGAGTATCTTGCATTTTTAGGTGGCGAGGACGCCCAATTTGAAGATGAATTTTATAGTGATGCGCTTGTGATAGTACTTGACACAGCATCTACTGATAGGATTTCCAACAAGAAGTACAATCTTGGCAAGGAGCTTATCAAGATAGACCACCACATTGACATCAAGCCATATGGTGATATCAGTTGGGTAGAGGATTGGCGTTCATCATTATGCGAGATGATAGTTGATTTTTATGATACATTTAGTGATGAGCTAAAGATAAACAGCATGGGCGCAACCTATCTATATACAGGCATGGTGACGGATAGTGGCAGATTTAGACACAATACCGTAACCGGCACGACATTGCGTCTTGCAGGGCTGATGCTTGACAAGGGCATAAACACCGAGTGGCTACATGCAAACCTAAAGATGGAAGAGTACAATCAACTTCAGTTTAAGGCATACGCACTTGGACAAATCAAGGTTACCGAAAACGGAGTTGCATATATTTATGTTGACAAGGAAATGCAAGAGAAGTTCAATCTTTCACGCGAAGATGCCAGCGCATCGGTAGCTTTTGCCGAAAACATCAAGGGCAGTTTGATATGGGTAGCATTCATTGATAATGCAGATGGCACCATTAGGGTGAGATTGCGTTCAAGATTTTTGACTTGCAACGATATAGGCGAAAACTGGCGAGGCGGCGGACATGAGTGTGCATGTGGTGCAACATTACATTCAGCTGACGAAATCGACAAGTTACTATTGGAAGCAGATGCCAAGCTCAAAGAATACAAGGCAACACACGAGGGCTGGTTATGAGAATACTTATAACAAACGATGATGGCATCAATGCCGAAGGCATAAGGGTACTTGTAGACTTTGCGAGCACTATTGGAGAAGTTACCGTATGTGCGCCCAAGGAGCAACAAAGTGCTAAGGCACACGCAATCAACATTTATACACCATTTGAAGTCAAAAAGGTGGAGTATAAAGGTGCAGTAGATGCCTATGCTGTGGATAGCACACCAGCAGACTGTGTAAGGTTTGGTACACTTGGACTACTGCGTGATTATGATTTGGTATTTTCTGGAGTAAATAAGGGGCTAAATATGGGCGAGGACATAGCTTACTCGGGCACAGCTGGTGCTATATTTGAAGCGAGCTATCGCCACATCAAGGGCATAGCTTTTTCTACCGAAATAAACTCTTTTGACTCTGCGCGCATTTGGGTAAAAAAGGCATATGAATACATAGTAGCCAACAATATGCTTGAGCATGCTGACCTACTCAATGTCAACATTCCCGACAATCCCAAGGGCATAGTAGTTACCAAGCAAGGTGGCGCATACTATACCGATAGATTTGTAGAAATCGAAAAGGACATTTGGCAACAAACCGGTTACTGCATACACGACAATCGCCACGACCTAACCATTGATAGTGATGCAACCATAGATGGTTATGTAACGATAACCCCATTGACACACGCCAAGACCGATTATAAAGCATACGAAGCAATTACTCAAAAATCATAAAACCACCCAAACAAAAAACATCAAAGCCACTCAAACGAGTGGCTTTATTAAATCAAAAGGCACTCCGAAGAGTGCCTTTCTATCTTTATAAAAAGATTTTGTTGTGTGTATTATTCTACTATGAATTCAATAGTGTCGATCATTGCACGATATCCACCACTTACAGTTGTAAAGGAAACGGTCTTGTTGGTAGAAACATCAACAGTAATGCAAGTATATTCACCATTGTTTGATAGTGTGCTAATAGTTTGAGCTTCGCCTCCATTGATGGAAACTTTGGCAGTATTAGCTTTATAACCGGCAACATAGATTTTAACAGAAGTTACATCGTTAGCAACGGTAAAGCTGAATGTACCAACAGCGCTACTTGTACCGAGCTTTAGAGCACTATTGCCTGTAGCATCGTATGCACCAGCATTAACTTTTGACAAACCTGTTAGAGTCAAAGTGTAACCAGCAGCCTCATATGATACACCTTCACTTGCTGTACTACCATCCTTATGGGAAGCTTCGCCATTTGCTCCAAATGTAAAGATTGGTTCAGTAGCGGCAGCTTCTACAACTACGGTAAAATCTTTGGTTTTTGTGTCGCTACCAACAGTTACGGATGCGGTTAGGACTACGGTTTGAGCTTCGCCAGTTTGAGTTACAGTTGCGTTTGTGCCTTCTACAGCGATACCAGTACCAGATTTAACTGTCCAAGTAGCTTTATCGCTTAGTGTGAAATCTGCGTTAGCTGATGCTTGTACGGAAATGCCTGCAAGCACATAATCTACAGTTTCAACACATACTTCGGTGCCAATTTGAACAAGCCAAGCATTTTTAAGTTGGACTGTTCCATTGTAGTTGTTAGCTTTTCCGTAAAGGACTACAACATCGCCAACAGAGGGTTGTACAGGGAGTTCGTTGAAGCTTAGGTCTCCATCAAATCCATATGTGGTAAAAATGCTTAAGGTTTTGCCTTCAGCATCTATGATGGTAAGATTACCATAATAATCGTTGGTGATTGCTGAAAGATAGCCGATAGCATATACTTTGTCAGTGCTATAATCGCCAGGATTTGGAACAAGTGCAGCTATGTCTGCATAGCTGGTAGTAGTGAAAGTTGTTTCAAGAGCAGGTTTTTGTTCTTCTTCGTCTTCGCCACCCTCACTACTCTCAATAACTGCAGTTGAACCTTCTGCGATTTGGTTAGTGTTATAATAGCCGATCTTACCGGTTACGGTAACAACATCACCAAGTTCAACTTGAGTCTTACATCTGAAAACATAAATTGTGTTGTCCTCAGCATCTGTAATGTTGAATGACATGTTGTTGTAGGAACTCCATCCTTCTTTGATTTGAGAAACAGTACCAGTAAGAACTGCGTCTACACCAACGATAGCTTCGAGAGCTTCGGCAATGGTGGTTGCGGGCTTAACATTGAAGAGGATTTCAAATTCCTTGGTAACAGCAGTGCCTTCACCACAAGTAATAGTAGCAGTGATGGTTACGATCTTGTTATCAGCAGGAGCAGTAACGGTTAGGTTAGCACCATCAATTGCAAGCTCAGTAGCTTCACTTGACCATGCGATAGCAACTTCTTGGTAGGTTGCACCAACAACTGGTAGAGTTGCTGTGCCGTTTGCTTTGTATTCTAAGACATCAAGATTAAGAGCAGATTTTTCTTCATCAATCTTATCATCGTCAGTCTTTGGTGCAGTTGCTGGATCTACTAACCAAATCTTGATTTCATCAAAGTAGAATGACTTACCAGTGATGGTTTGTTGCATCTTGAAGAAGGTAAATGTGGTTGCAGAAGGAGTAATAACGAATGAGCTTTCAGTAGAAGAAGTAGTCAACGTAACTTCATTACCGAGAGCATCAGCAGCGTTACCAAAAGTGAATGAGAACGCATTAGAAGCATTATGGGGTGTCTTGTTAGGATTATACTTGAGTTCAATTTGATAGATACCTGCCCAGTATGCAGTAGTATTAGCAATTGATGCAGCATTATTATTAGGATCTTCGTGAGTATTGTTTCTCATTTGGATACCATTACCATAGTTGCCGAGTTCTGTGAAGATATAGTCATAACCATCGGTGGTTACTTCGCCAGCTGCATACTTTTGTGATTCAAGCCCGAGCTTGTCAACGGTCAATTTTACATAACTGGGATTTTCTACAGGAGCAGCAGCAACAGTTATTTCAAAATCTTTGGTTGCGCTTGCATTGCCACATGTGAAAGTAGCAGTTAGCACAACATTGGTTTCAGCTTCTGGAAGAGCAGAAACAATGAGAGTGTTTTCAGAAATGCTTGCAAAGTCATAGCTTTCGCCAGCTTTGATTGCCCAGCTAATGGTTACATCACTATAGCCTTGGACGGTGGTGTCAAGAGCAACTTCGCCAGCTTTTGCTACGAGATCATATTCGAAGTTTGCATATTGAGTAGCTCTTTCAACTTTTTGTTCATCGGTGAGGTTTTCAACGATAACTTCGATAGAATCTACGGTATCTGGATAGAGTTGATAGTTGCCACTATAAGTGCTGATAACGCCAGTAAGGTTTGCCTTGGAACCAGGAGCCCATTTTGCAGTTACAATTGCATTTTCTTCTTCACTTAGAAGATAGATGTTCATATAGCAAATGAAATCTACACCATTTACGGTAAAGTGATAGTTGTAGCCATCAATTCGACCCATGGTTACGCCATTGAGAGCAGCGCGAGTTACTTGAGTTTCTTCAAGCTTTTCAGCATCTTTCATAGATGTTGCACTGCCGTATAGTTCGGTTCTGTCAACATATGCGAGGGTTGCAGGATCAACTGAGTTGCCGGTTGGGATAACTTCTGCGTCCTTATTAAATTGGCGACCACCTGAGAAGTTGGTAGCAATACCCTTGATAACAACTTCCTTACCACGTGGGAAAGCATTGTTGAGAGCTTCTCTGGAAGTAGTGATGCTTGCATCAAGAGCTGGCTTATATACATAGTAGCCGTGTCCATCTGCGTCCATAATCCATAGTGAGCCCTTTGAGCTTGAACCGGGGTCTGCGTTTACACCGATAACATAACCTTTGATGGTGATGATGGTTTTGCCATCGTTAGCTTCACAAGCTGCAACATATTCAGCATGGCTGTTGAGTGCGAATGCAGGAACCTTGTGGTTGTAGGTCAATGTGTGGGTGTTGCCAGCATCGTCAGAAATGGTAGCTGTAAGAACATATACTACTTCTGCTGATGAGAACTCGTCAACATTGATTTGTTGGATACCATTGGTTACTTCGCCGAGAGATACACCAGTTGTAGGACCTGAAGTGATTTCAAGAGTCCAAGTAACGGTGTATGTACCATGCGCGTTCTTTAGTACAGCAGCACGAGTAAAGTCAGCACCGGTAACGGTAGCAGCATCTCTAAGTTGTGTTTCCAAATATTCTTTTGCTAAATCAAGACCAGTGGTGTCTTGTTCAGGGGTGCAAGCTGCAAATACAGAAATGCAGAGAGCAAGAATAAGTGCCAACACAATCAAGAGACCAGTCTTATGAAATTTTTTCATGTTACTATTCCTCCTTGGGATGTGTTTTTGTTTTGTTTTTTAATTTTTGACAATAGGGTTACTTTATTACTTGCGTTGATTACTCAACGATTGTAATATCACTTAATCTGAATACCTTGATTTGGTAGTCACCATTAAAGTAATCTACTATACCCTTAACATTGATGGTTTTGCCTTCAAAATCTTCTGCTGTTAAGAGTTGATCATTTTCGTCATATAGACGATTGGTGCGAACATCAACAGTAGCGCCATCTTCTGCAAGACAAGTGAGAGTCATTGCACCATCAGAGTCACCACCATTGTTGGTTGTGTAGACGCTTGTAACGGTTAGGTTTTCCATAGAAATTGAAGCAGAGAGCATAAGGTTTGCAAAATCAAACTCTTTGCTTTCAATGGCTTCTTCGGTTTCCGTTTCAATTGTTACTTTGCCGTTTGCAAAGGTGTCACCATCAACAAGTGGATATGCTCCTTCATGTCCTTTGCTTACAAGCTTAATGTTGTTTGGATCGTTTGGTTTGAGTTCACGATATCTGATATCACTCAATTGATAAGTGCCACCAGCTTTGTAATATTGTACTGTACCAATAATGATAGCTTTGTTACCCATAGTGAGTATGTCTTTACCTATGCCAGTAAAGCCAAAGCCATAATAAACGGAGATACCGTAGTAAATACCTGTTTCTTCGTCGTAAGACTCAACATAAACAGTGTTGTCGCTATCCATAGTGATTACACCTTCAACAGCAACTTTTATACCATTGTATTCTTCGATATTGGTGCGTAGCTCTTTCATTGTCAATGGTACAGCCTCGCCTCTATAAACTTCTGGATCAGGAACACCAGAGTGGACATATAGTTTTTCGGTCTTTGCTTGAGTTAGAGCTGCCATTGCAGTTTCGCCATAACGGTTGTTAGCTGTGTTGGATGCAACAGCAAGACCATTTTGGAGTAGCTCAACATTGAGGTTGCGATATTCGCCGTCTGCAGTCTTTTTGTACCATACCCAAATAGTATGTCTATCACCAGTAGAATCCAAATTCCATTTGCCGTCTGATGTGTCAGATTCAATCAATATAGAATGTGCATCTTTGAGAGCAGCTTCTGTAAATCTTGATGCAGTATGACCATAGTTTTCGATTTTACCGGTTGACTCTGGGGTGTTTACTGCAAGGAATCTACCCTTGAGTATGCCATTTGCTTTGATGCTTGTTGGCACATAAAAGTGTACGGTATCGCCGTCAACATGTTGTTTGATGGTAACAACTTGTTTTGCTGTTGATGTAGTCATATCAAGCTTTAGACTTGATACATAGTCAACATGGACAGGGGTATTCTCATCGCCCGTGTTGTCGGTATCGTTGCAAGCAACGACACAGACAAGCATTAGGCTAACGATCATTAGTATTGATAGGATTTTAATAAACTTTTTCATAGTAATCCTTATTAATGTAATAGGTTGTTTTTTGTTTGCTAATAGGGGATATTAGCTGTTGTATTCACATTCGTCAACTGCATCGATAAATGCTTGGTTGATGAAGCCGTCAACATCGTTGGTGGTTGCAGTAAAGCACTTTTGCATCAAGTTGCCAACTTCGTCACGAGCCATTGATGAGCCGTTGAAAGCAGGGCTGGTGTAGTAAGCATTTTCTTGTTGCAAGCAAACCTTGGTTGCAAGTGCGATGATATTGTTGCTAGAGTTTAGGTAGTTAGTATATCCTTCAAGAGAAGAAACAGACTTGATTACTGGAGCATAACCAGATACCATTGAGAATTCAGCTTGGAAGTCAACATTGGTAGTTAGGAACTTAACGAACAACCAGCTTGCGATAACTTCTTGTGGGTTTTCCTTACCAAAGATGCAAAGGCTTGGTCCTTGAGAGATAACCTTTGGATTGCTTGGGTTAACTTGTGGGATGGGCTTGATATCTACGGTAAAGCCAGTTTGACCAGCATCTGGGCTTGGAACTTGGTGCTTAGCACCACCAGTTGAACCGATACACATATAGCATCTTTGTTCCTTAGGATCAAGTTCAGTGAATAGACCACTGGTATAAGCACCAAAGAGTTCTTGAGTAGTTACATAACCCTTTTGATACCAATCACGGAATCTCTTAACAAATGCCTTGTTGGTGTCGTTGTTGAATTGGAAACGATCGCCAGTAGCACTGGTGTATGGTGAGCCATATTGTTCACACATGGTGATGAACCAGTTTGCTTCGGAGTCGTATCCAAGAGGGATGCAGTCAGGATCGAGTTCCTTGATGCGTTTGCAAAGTGCTTCCATTTCGTCCCAAGTGGTAGGAGGTGTAAGGCCGTTTGCATCAAAGAATGTCTTGTTGTAGTAAAGAACTTCGGTTGACTTACTGAGTGGCATTGTGTACATAAGGTCGTCACCAAATTGCTTACCTTCGTTGTAGTAGCCTTGGATGAAGTCTGCCTTTTGTTCGTCACTTAGACCGATGCCTTCTTCGGTGCTGTTGATGAGGTTGTCAAGTTGAACAATTGCACCTGCTGTGTTGTAAAGTGCAACATGGTCTGGATAGCAGTATGCGATGTTAGGTTGAGCGCCTACATTGATTTCGGTGCTGATGGTTTCTCTAACATCATCATAACCACCAACTTGGCTGTGCTCAACAGTGATGTTGGGGTAAAGCTTGTTGAACTCGATGATATAGAGATCAAGAACTTCGCGTAGACCTTCACCCATGGTGTGGTAGAACTTGATGGTTACTGCGCTTCCGTCATAGCCACCTTCTGGAACAACAAAGTTTGCATTGCCTGCGCCGTTATTGTTACAAGCAATCAAGCTTACTGTTGTAGCAAGCATAACTACGATAAGAAGTACACACAACAATTTCTTTTTCATGTCTTTTTCTCCTTATAGTGAATTTTTTGTTTGTTATTTTATAAAGTTGTATCGCCCGTGTGATGATGCGCACGGGCGAATATACCAATTTTAGCCCTTGATACCACTTCTTGATACACCCTTCATGATGTACTTTCTGAAGAAGATAAATACAAGGAATAGTGGGATAGAAACAAGTGCAACAGCAGCCATTTGTACTGGGAAGTTGGTGTCGCCCGATGTTGCTTCGGTGAAGGCGTTTCTAAGACCATTTGTGATAAGTTCCATATTAGGATCTCTTGTAACAAGATTTGGCCACATATATGAGTTCCAGGCACCCATCATCTTGAGTATAGTTATCGAAATGATGGTTGGCATTGCAAGTGGAATCATAACCTTCCATAGATATTTTAGGTCGGATGTGCCGTCAACTTTTGCTGCAAGATATAGTGAGTTTGGTATTTGCATAAAGCTTTGGCGAAGTAGATATACATAGAATACACTTACCAAGAAAGGTACGATAAGTACGGTGTATGTATCCAACCAGCCAAATCTAAATACGGTTTCGTAGTTGGTGATGGTGAATAGTTCGCCAGGTATCATCATTGTGCCAAGGAGCGCTGCAAAGAGTGCGTTCTTGCCCTTGAACTCAAGCCTTGCAAATACGAATGCTGTGAGCACGGTTATTACAAGAGATAGTATTGTTGATACTACACCAACGATAACTGTGTTCTTAAAGAGTGTGCCAAGGTTTGCTGTAGTGAATGCTTCTGCATAGTTGGACCACATTACAACTTTGGGCCAGAATGTTGGCACGCTCAATCTGTATTCTGTAAGAGTCTTTAGGGATGAAATAATCATCCAGTAGAAGGGGAACAATACAACGATTGCTACTATCAAAAGGAATAGATATCTAAAGAAAGTTCCTACAACATTGTTGACAAGTTGTAGCTTGGAGGTCTTTTCGATACTTTTTTCGTGCATGATTACTTTAGTGTTTTCTGCCATAATCCACCTCCTAATAGTGTACTTTCTTCTTGCTTACTTGAAGGTTTACAAGGGTTACTGCCATGATTATCGCAAATAGGATAAGTGCAGCAGCACTTGCTCTACCTTGGTGAGCACCAGAAAGTGATTGATAGATAAATCCAACGATGGTGTTCATTTCACCTTTGCCTCCGGGAGGTCCCATTGTTTCGCCAAATATACCTACGATGCTTGAGTACTCTTTGAAGCCACCCATAAAGCCGGTGATAACAACATAAGCAAGCATTGGGGATAGTAGTGGAACGGTAATCTTCCAAAGTGTTCTTGCTCTTGATGTGCCGTCAACCTTTGCAGCATCGTAGTATTGCTTGTTGATGCTTTGTAGACCACCAAGTAGAATCAATATCTTGAATGGTAGTGCGTTCCATACAATATAAACTATCATAACGGTCATGTTGGCCCAGTAGCTTGAGCCAGCATTTATCCAGTTGATTGGCTCAACGCCAAATAGTCCAAGGAAGTTGTTGACGATACCAGCAGAAACGATCCTTGTGCTTTCAGAAGAAACATTACCTACGATATTGAACATTGCTGCAAAAACCATACCGATTGCGATTGAGTTGGTAACATATGGCAAAAAGTAGATGGTTTGTAGGAAGCGTCTCAAAGGTCCAATTGAGTTTAGTGCAACAGCAATAAGTAGTGCAAGTATAGTTGAAATTGGAACGGTCAACACGCAAAGGAGTACGGTATTCTTCAAGCAAGTCAAGAAGTTGCGATACTCTACAACCTTTGTAAAGTTGCCAAAACCAAACTCAAAGGTAGCACCACTAATAGCCTTCATCATGCTATAATCTTCCAAGAAA
This sequence comes from Clostridia bacterium, assembly GCA_017533505.1. GTDB lineage: Bacteria > Bacillota > Clostridia > Christensenellales > DTU072 > Stercoripulliclostridium_A. Next base: position 17,890 of record JAFXIB010000001.1, read on the forward strand.
GCCAATCTTACTGTGTTAATAATTGGATATACTGTAAATACCGCGAGCAATATGAGCGCTGGAGATAAATACAGCCATGCTTTCCATTTGTGTTTAGAATCAACCATAGTTCACCTCTTATAGAAAGATTCTCTTTTCGTGGTTTTCGCCGTTAGCAACGGTAATTTCGGGGTATACCTTGGTTTCGCCATCAAGGTAATATACATTGTATCCTTCGATAACAGTCTTTGTCTTGCCCTTTGCATTCTCAACAGTCTTTGTGATGAGTTCTGCGTGTAGGTCAACTGCAAGATTGATATCACTGGTTACGCAAAGTTTTGCATTGTCTACGCCACCAGCAAAGTATAGGGTTTGACCATCCTTGTTTTTGCCCATTGCGAGCTTGTAGGTGATTTCACCGGTGAGAGCTGGCTTTTCGGGGATAAGGCTTTGGATGAGTTCAACTGCAGGAGCAACCTTGTTTTGAGCAGCTTGAGCAATCTTCTTGCCTTGCTTGATGAAGAACTTTGCAATGGGTGAAAGGCTTTGCTTTGCTTGCTTTTCAAGCTTTGCGATGTCTTCGTCTGAAAGGAGTACGCCAAGATCATAACTCTTGCCTTCGTATACCGCATTGAGGGTTTGGGTTGCCTTATTGAACTTGTAAAGGGTCTTTGCATCACTGCCGGTTGACCAGGTAACTCTTTCCTTTGCAAATACGAAAGTCTTGTGTGACTTGAGGTTGAATCTTACTTCCTTTTGGGTTCTGTCAACCTTGTTGTCAGCATTGATGATGGAGCGAATGATAGGGGTGTGAGCTTGAGCGTTTGCAGATACGATGCTTACATCACGGCCCATAACTTCTACGCTACGGAGTTCGCACTTGAGTGCGCCATCTTCTGCAAGCTCAAAGCCTTCGGGACGAACACCAACATATACTGCTTGGTTGTCAACGCCGGGAGCATCAAGAACTGCATCTTCGCCAATGTATACCTTGCCATCACGGATTTCGCCATCAAATACATTGATTGGTGGTGTGCCAAGGAATTTTGCAACAAATAGGTTTTCAGGACTGTCATAAACATCTTGAGGTGCGCCGATTTGTTGGATAACACCAAGCTTCATAACTACGATCATGTCAGAAATGCTCATTGCTTCTTCTTGGTCGTGGGTTACGAAAATGGTGGTGATTTGGGTTTCTCTTTGGATTCTTCTGATTTCTTCACGAGTTTGTAGTCTCAAACGAGCATCAAGGTTGGATAGTGGTTCGTCAAGTAGAAGAACGCGTGGCATCTTAACAAGCGCACGAGCAATAGCAACACGCTGTTGTTGTCCACCGGATAGCTCGCTGGGCTTACGATCCATTAGCTCATCGATTTGAACGAGCTTTGCTGCTTCGTATGCTCTCTTTAGCATGTCGTCTTTGCTCAACTTGTCTTCGCCCTTGAGGTTTTGTAGGGGGAACAAGATGTTTTGCTTAACCGTCATGTGTGGGTATAGAGCATAGTTTTGGAAAACAAGACCAACACCTCTATTTTCTGGTGACAATGCTGTGATGTCGTCATCACCAAAATAGATTTTGCCGGAGGTGGGCTTTTGTAGACCACTTATCATATATAGAGTAGTGGACTTACCACAGCCTGAAGGTCCAAGTAGGCCAATTAGCTTGCCATCTGGAATTTCAAAAGAGAAATTGTTGAC
>JAFXIB010000002.1 GCA_017533505.1 Clostridia bacterium
ACCAAGGGGTGCTTAACATCTGCAGTACGCTTTTTGAAATCTGCCTTCTTTTCCTTGTCTGCTTGGATCTCTTGGAGATCTTCGAGGCATGACATGAGCTTTCTTCTTGCAGCAAGCTTCTTTGGACCGTCGTTAACGAATTCAACATCAAACTTCTCATCCTTTTGGTTGAGCTTTTGCTTGGTTACGGTAACGGTGTCTTCATAAGTATTGATAGCAAGGGTTAGCATCTTTTCAGCAACCTTTCTTACTTCCTTTGCTCTATCAACGGTGGTTTCGATCTTACCGTGCCAGAGAAGTTCGGAAGCTTGGCTGTATACCATTTGTAGTCTTACATCAGTTCTTTTTCCTAATTTTCTATTAATTGCCATAGTTTTACTCCTTTAATCTTCCTTGCTTGCAAGGGCAAGACCCATGCTTTCGAGCTTCTTGATAACTTCGTCAAGAGACTTTCTTCCGAGGTTACGAACCTTGAGCATATCGTCTTCGCTCTTCTTAATCAAATCTTCAACGGTAAAGATACCTGCGCGCTTCAAGCAGTTGAGAGGTCTTACGCTGAGTTCGAGTTCTTCGATGCTCATGTAGAGAGCCTTTGATTGCTTGTCGTCATCACGGCTAACCAAAATTTCGTTGCCGTCCATACCTTCCATAAGATCGATAAAGAGCTTTAGGTGGTCGCCCATTACCTTTGATGCAAGGGATACTACCTCTCTTGGGGTAGCAGCTGCATTGGTTTTAACATTTAGTCTGAGTTTGTCGTAGTCGATGGATTGCTCTACGCGGGTGCTTTCAACTGAGTAGCTTGCTGCTACAACAGGAGAATATAGTGAATCGATTGGAATGTAACCGATTGGAGCCTTGGGGTTCTTGTTATTCTTTGCAGAAACATAACCTCTACCACAACCGATGGTTAGTTCCATATTGAGGGTTGCGCCCTCTTCGATGGAGCAAATGTATGCTTCGGGATTCATAACTTCGATTCCAGTTGGGAAATCGATGTCACCTGCGCTAACAACGCCGGCAGTATTGCGAACGAGTGTTACGACGGAATCTTCAAAGTTTTCTGGGTCGAGAACTTTGATAGCAAGCTCTTTGAGGTTAAGGATAATATCAGCAACATCCTCACGAACACCAGGAATGGTGCTGAACTCGTGACGAACGCCTTCGATCTTTATGCCTTTGATTGCAGCGCCGGGAAGTGCCATGCAAAGAACTCTACGCAAGCAGTTACCAACAGTTGTACCAAAACCTCTTTCAAGGGGTTCAACAACGAAGGTAGCTTCTGCGCCGTTTGCATTTTCCTCAACGGTGATTCTGGGCTTGAAAATTTCCAACATATACTGTTCCTCCTATCCGGATTATTTAGAGTACAATTCAACGATCATATGCTCTGCGATTGAAAGATCTACATCTTCGCGAGTTGGCATAGCTTCTACCTTACCGGTGAGAGTTTCGGTATCGAATGAAACCCACTTTGGAAGGTTAGCGATCTTTGCGCCCTTGAGTTCAACGAAGAAGGGCTTTTCTTTCTTGCTTTCCTTAACAGCGATTACATCGCCTTCTTTTACGAGGTATGAAGGAATATCAACAGTCTTGCCGTTTACGGTGATGTGGCCGTGAGCAACAAGTTGTCTGGATTGAGCTCTTGAAGAGCCGATGCACATACGGTAAACAACGTTATCAAGTCTTCTTTCGATAAGAATGAGCATGTTTTCGCCGGTTACGCCACGCATGTTAGCAGCCATTTCATAATACATATGGAATTGCTTTTCGAGAAGACCATATGATCTCTTTGCCTTTTGCTTTTCGCGCAATTGAACGCTGTAAGCAGTTTGTTTTTTACGAGCTGCACCGTGTTGTCCGGGAGCTACTGGGCGCTTATCAAGAGCACAGTTTGCGCTAAGACATCTTTCGCCCTTAAGGAATAATTTGCAACCTTCGCGTCTGCAAAGTTTGCATGCGGGTCCTGTATATCTTGCCATATCAATATCCTCCTAAATTACAGTCTTCTGCGCTTGGGGGGTCTGCAGCCATTGTGAGGGATGGGAGATACGTCTTGTATCTTGGTAACCTCGATGTCTGCAACTGCCATTGCGCGAATAGCGGATTCTCTACCTTGTCCGGGTCCTTTTACGTAAACTTCTACCTTACGGATGCCGTGTTCCTTTGCGGATTTAGCAGCATCTTCTGCAACTAGTTGTGCAGCGTAGGGAGTGGATTTACGGCTACCCTTGAGGCCGAGCTTACCAGCAGATGACCATGCAATAGTATTGCCATTCATATCGGTAAAAGTAACGATAGTATTATTGAAAGAAGCGTGGATATGTACTTGGCCTTTTTCAATATGTTTTAAGTCCTTTCTTCTCTTAATTTGACTTCTTCTAACTGCCATTGTTCAAGCCTCCTACTATTTCTTCTTTACGCGACCAACAGTACGCTTTTTGCCCTTACGGGTACGTGCGTTTTGCTTGGTTCTTTGTCCACGGACAGGGAGTCCCTTTCTGTGTCTTACGCCACGGTAGCAACCGATTTCCATAAGACGCTTGATATCTAGCATTACGTCTCTTCTCAAATCACCTTCTACAACAAGGTTATTTTCGATATAGTCACGGATCTTAATGATTTGATCTTCAGTAAGGTCTTTAACGCGGGTGTCGGGGTTGATGCCTGTGTCAGCAAGCAACTTCTTAGAAGTGGTAAGTCCGATACCGTAAATGTAGGTAAGACCTATTTCAACTCTTTTTTCACGGGGTAAATCTACACCTGATATACGAGCCATTTAGTAACCTCCAAAATTTTCTACTGTTTTTTTTGTTGTGTATCTATATCCAATCGACCGAGTAAACCGCAATTAGAATGCACTTGCGATTCAGCCGCCTCCGTCGACAATTGTTTTCATTACATAGTAATGCGCAGGCATACACCCGCGGACCGTATAATTTTAACATAAGACAACCTTTATGCGCAAATGTTTTACGCATAAAAGTTGCCAATTTTTGTAATTTTTAATCAACTCTAAAGGTCTTGTTGCCTTTGTAAAGGATATTTTAGCCTTGAGTTTGCTTGTGGCTGGGGTTCTTGGGGCAAATTACCATAACCTTGCCATGTCTTTTGATGATCTTGCACTTGTCGCACATAGGCTTAACGGAAGGTCTAACTTTCATTTTTGTCTCTCCTATTTATTAGTTTTTACTGCGATATACTATACGTCCTCTCATAAGGTCGTAGGGGCTCATTGCTACTTTTACATTATCGCCAACATAAACTTTGATGTTGTTGACTCTCATCTTACCAGCAAGGTATGCTGTGATAATGTGTCCGTTTGTCAACTTTACTTTGAAATTAGTTCCGGGCAACACTTCAACAACTGTGCCTTCTACTTCTATGGTATCGTCTTTGGACATATTGTACTCCTTCTTGATTTTTTATAGTGAGCCGTTGTATGAGCGCAATGCACTCTTAACTTCGGCATCAAAAACTTTTTTGCCCTCCTCAAACTTTTCTGCGAGCTTTTCAATTACTTCGCCTTCGGTTTTGAGGTGCTTGATTTTTTTGAGTTTTGGGGTATCTACTCTGCGTAGGTCGCCATCTGCAATCTTAACATAGTTTTCGTCAACGATTTCGGTTACTACATAAAAACTGCCTTGGTCTCTGCCTGCCTTGGAGAATACCACCGAACCTACTTTAATCTCTTTCATACTTTTACTCCGTATTAAAGTGTCAGTATCTCCACGCCGTCAGGGCGTATTACAACGGTGTTTTCGTAGTGGGCTGATGCCTTGCCATCAAGGGTAGCGATTGTCCAATCATCACCCTCAAATTGTCTAATTCTACGGGTGCCTAAATTAATCATAGGCTCAATTGCAATCGTCATACCACTTTGAAGGCGCAATCCCCTACCAGGTATGCCATAGTTTGGAACATTGGGATCTTCGTGAACAGTTTTACCTATTCCGTGTCCTACAAGCTCTCTAACTACTCCGTAGCCGTGCTTTTCGGCATGGGCGCTTATCACAGCACCTAAATCACCAAGTCTTACGCCGTCCTTCAAAATCTTTACGCCTTCAAAAAAGCATTCCTTGCAGACTTCTGCGAGCTTTGCCTTTTCGGGAGTTGTAGAGCCGATTATAACGGTACGAGCTGCGTCAGTATGGAAACCATTTAGTCCTACGCCACCATCAAGTTTAAGTAGCATTCCTTCCTCAAGCACCCTATTGCCGGGGATACCGTGTACGATTTCGTCGTCAATAGATGTGCAAAGGGTTCCGGGGAAGCCACCATAACCCAAGAAGCTTGGCACTGCATTTTGCTTTTTGATATAATCATAAGCTATTGCATCAAGTCTTCTTGTGGTAACACCGGGCTTTGCGTTTTCGGATACAAGGTCAAGTACATCACGGAGTATTGCTCCGGCCTTTCTCATATATCCTATTTCGGTTTCGCTTTTGATTATTACCATACTACTTTACAAGCTCAATAATTTTTTGGAAGGTTTCTTCTATGGTACCATTTGCATCCACATCAACTACAAGTCCCCTTTCCTTATAGAATCCTACAAGTGGAGCAGTAGTCTTTTCGTAAACAGCCATTCTGTTACGGATGGTTTCTTCATTATCGTCTTGACGAATATAAAGTTCCTTTCCGCACTTATCACAGATGTTGCTTGGATGGGTGGATACATGATAGGTTTCACCACAAGCGCAAGTGCGTCTGCCACCCAGTCTCTTTACAACCTTTTCGGTATCGATAACAAAGTTGATAACATAATCTATCTTTGCGATCTTTTCAAGAGCTTCAGCTTGTGGGATACTGCGAGGAAAGCCATCGAGTAGAAAACCATTTTTGCAGTCATCGTGTGATAGTCTTTCCTCAACGATTTTTACGGTTAAATCGTCAGGTACAAGTTGACCTTTATCAATAAAGCTCTTTGCATAGACACCGATTTCGGTACCTCTTGCAATGTTAGAACGGAATGCATCCCCTGTTGAGATATGAGGTATTGCATAATACTCTTTTAGCTTTGTTGCTTGGGAGCCTTTACCTGCACCCGGCGCACCTAATAATATGATATTCATTTTATTTCAAGAATCCCTTGTTGTTCTTTACGAGCAACTGACTTTCGAGTTGTTTTTGGAACTCTAATGCTGTGGATACAACGATCATCAAACCGGTTGCGCTGAATGCGTTACCAAGTCCGAGGTTTGCGAATCCATCAACTTGTTGAAGGATCAATGTAGGAATGAGAGCTATTATAGCGAGGAATAGTGATCCAAATAGTGTCAATCTGTTATTGATCTTTCTTAGATAGTCACTGGTTGCCTTACCTGGTCTAACGCCTTGAACAAAACCACCATTTTGTTGTAGCATACGAGCTACATCATCTGGGTTGAATTGAATTTGTGCGTAGAAGAATCCGAAGAAGATGATGAATAGGAACATAATGGGAGCATAAAGATTACCATTAGTACCAAACCATTCTGCCCAGAATAGACCAAACTTTGTTGATTCCCAACCACCAAATTGGATGATCATTTGTGGGAACATAATCAAGGAAGAAGCAAAGATGATTGGCATAACGCCACCAGATGTAACCTTGATTGGAATGTGGGTAGATTGGCCACCATACATCTTGTTACCCTTGATTTGCTTTGCATATTGTACCTTAATCTTACGCTCTGCCATATCGAAGAATACGATGACAAAGAACAAGATAGCTACCAGAGCTAAGAATCCCAAGAGGAACCAGATACTTGTTGTTTCGCCAGCTTTAACTTCTGCAGGAATGATGATTGCAACAGAATTCCAGATAGAAGTGCCGAGAGAAGAGATGATACCGATGAAGATGATAAGTGATGTACCATTACCGATACCGTACTCTGTTATTCTTTCACCGAGCCACATAACGAGGGTGGAACCACCAACGAGAATGATAACGATGAAGATCATTGTGAAGATTTTGTCAACTTGGTTAGTAATATCGCCGGTGAATACTGGGATAATGCTATCTTGCCAAGCAAACATAACACCGATAGCTTGGATGATTGCAAGAAGAATAGCAACATAACGGGTATATTGAGTTATCTTCTTTCTACCATCTTCACCCTCTTTACTGAGCTTTTCAAGCTTTGGGATGATGAGTGTCAACAGTTGCATGATGATGAAGCTGTTGATGAATGGAACAATACCAAGTGCAAAGATAGTGCCATAGGTAAATGCACTACCTGTGATGGCTGAAAGCATCAAGGTGAAGTCCGTTTGTGCATAACCTGCAAATATAGAAGCAGAATCAAGACCAGGGATTGGAACAAAACATCCAACTCTGTAGACCAAGAGAAGTGCAAGAGTGATCAAAATCTTCTTGCAAATCTCTGGAGTCTTGAATGCATTCTTAAATGTTTGGAACATTATAGAACCTCTGCCTTACCGCCTGCTTTTTCGATCTTTTCTTGAGCAGACTTGGTAAATTTATTTGCTTGAACGGTTAGATTCTTGGTAAGTTCGCCATCACCTAAAACTTTCAAACCGTAGGGCATGATCTTGCCGATGATACCTGCATTTTGTAGGAGTTCTGCAGTAATAACAGTGCCTTCTGCAAAGTTATCGAGAGCGCCTACATTAACAGTTGTATACTCTGCAGTGAAGTGATTTTTGAATCCCCTCTTAGGAATTCTACGGGTGATAGGCATTTGACCGCCTTCGAAGCCGGGGCGAACGCCACCGCCACTTCTTGCCCATTGACCTTTGTGTCCCTTACCGCTGGTTTTGCCAAGACCGGAGCCAATACCTCTACCGAGTCTCTTTGCGGGAGTAACTGCGCCTTCTGCGGGAGATAAATTATGAAGTTTCATATCTTTAGTCCTCCTATTTAACTTCTTCCACGCGAACGAGGTGTGATACTTTGAATATCATACCGCGGATAACGGGATTGTCTTCATGAATTTTGGAAGCTCCGATTTTGTTAAGACCGAGAGCCTTTACATTTGCCTTTTGGTTTTCAAGACAACCGATGGTGCTTTTTACAAGAGTAACTTTAATTTGTGCCATAGTTTACCTCCTATAGAATTTCTTCAACGGTCTTGCCACGGAGAGCTGCAAACTCTTCAGCGGTCTTAAGAGCCTTCAAGCCAGCGATAGTTGCCTTAACGCTGTTGATCTTGTTGTTGGTGCCGATGCACTTGGTACGAATGTTAGCGATACCACTAACTTCGAGTACTTGACGAACTGCGCCACCTGCGATAACACCGGTACCTTCTGGAGCTGGCATCATAAGTACTTTGCCTCTGCCGAATTCACCGATAACAGTGTGGGGGATAGTTCTGCCAGAAGTAGAAATGCTAAACATGTTCTTAACTGCTGCCTTGTTAGCCTTTTCGATTGCTTCTGGAACTTCAGCTGCCTTACCCATACCGATACCTACTCTGCCCTTGCCGTCGCCACAAACTACGAGAGCGCTAAAACGCATTGTTCTACCACCCTCAACAACCTTGGTTACGCGACGCAAGTCAATAGTCTTCTTAATGATATCGTCTTTGGGTTCTCTATTGAATCTTTCTCTATCATTTCTTGCCATAATTCTATTCTCCTAAAAGTCAAGTCCAGCTTCTCTTGCGCCATCAGCGAGAGCTGCTACGCGACCGGTATAGATATATCCGCCTCTATCGAAAACAACGGTCTTAACACCAGCTTCGATAGCCTTCTTACCTAACTCAACGCCAAC
>JAFXIB010000084.1 GCA_017533505.1 Clostridia bacterium
GGTACGGTCGTATCTAAAATTGCTCATATAAATCTCCTCCTTGGGAGTGTGTAGCTCCTTATACTTTTGGTTAAGTTTTGGAGCGAGTGGTCGTAGCGCGTTCTATAAAACAATGCTTCGTCAACCATGCCAACTCGGTAGTAATACTCCGATACCACTCCTGTTGCGATAAGGTGCGCTGTGTACCAAGGTGGCAAGATAAGCTCGTCATCAATGCCTGGCTCGGCGGGATGCACAGAGTAGTATACCTCGCATGGGCTATCAACCTTGTACTTTATGCTTGCTTGATGCACTCCCATTTTGAAGGGTACTTTTGAGTCCATCATCTTTATCCAAAGGATTTCCCTTACTGGATAGGTCAGCTCGCTGTACTTGAGCACTCCCTTTGATAGGAAGGCTTCTTCCTTAAACTTGATGGGCACATACTCAAGGCAAAGCTCGGAGTATATCATGCGTGCGCAGTCAATGAGCTTTAGGGTAGCCTCCCCTGGGTTGTCGTAGTCGCTTACAGAATCAAGACCTATGATGGATTTTGAGAGTTCAATAATTTCTTTTAGTTTCATCGTCGCTCCTTCCCTAATATAAAGGGGCACCGAAGCGCCCCCTTGTTAGGTTAGATTGTATTCTACTTTTTAGGCAGTAGTGATGCCATAGAGTCTACCGAGTGAGCTTGGTACGGTTGCAACATAGTTTGCATACTTCACAAGCACAGCTTGATAGCCAGCCTTGTCGTCAAGACGATTGAGAATGGTTCCGTTGTTGCCTTCGAGCCACTCCCAGTCAGCAAGCTGAACCATCTTGATGTTGTCGGTGTTTAGGAAGTACATTTCGCCTTCGGGACAGCACTTTTCGCCATATAGTGGAATGCCGTTGTAGCTCAATGTTCTAAAGCCACCATCAAGATTGAGATAGTCGATGTTGGTGCGATTTGCTTGTAGATATTGGATGTAATCGCGACGAAGCTTTTTGTCACACACGATAAGGTCGGGTGTGGAGTCGGAGCGAGTTTCGAGTAAATCCAAAAAGTCTTGCATAGCTTCGGTTGTGAGTACGCCACCGAGTGAGCGCTCTGTGCCCCTTACGCCACTTGACTTTGACTTGCTTGCGCCAAAATATGAGTCGGATGAGTTGTCAAACAAATATGGAATACCATGTAGCTCATCAGAGAATGAGTTGTATGCATATAGCTCATCGCCAGCTTCAAGGGGAGCAGATGTTGGAATCATGGCAGTAAAATATACCATCTTTTGGTCGTGGTCAACATCGCTAATCCTAATTGCCTTGTGGATAGCAGTTGAGCCACGATAGATGTCAACCACCATACCAGGGGTTAATAGACGAGTGCTGTCCATGGGATACTTCAAACGAGAAGTATGACCGGTAAGGTCAGTTACGGTACCCACTTTGCCATTTCCGTTAGTCCAAAGCATACGGTTTAGGGTATGACGAGCGCTGTTTACCATTGCTTGAATTTCGGTGCCAAGCACATCAATTACGCCTTCAGCAGAGTTTTTGTTTACGCGTAGAGCCTTGTCGGAAATGTCAATTACGCCATAGACATTGCGTAGTGGCACTTCGAGAGTAGCACGCAAGCAAGGGTTAGCTTCAGGGAGTGAAGCGCCATCATCACGAGTGGTTTCGATACCACCGCTGATACCGTAGTAAACTGGCACAATAGCATTTTTGCCACTTACGGTTACAGATGATTTTTCAATCATATCGTAGAGTGGGCTTGCGCCAGAGTTGATTTGTTTTGCAACAACATCAATATAAAATGATTTAAGAATATCGTTTAGTGAAGTTACTGATAACATTAAATTTTCTCCTTTTTTATATAAAATTTTGAACACAATAGCGTTCTTTTTTGATTAGTAAAAAAGCACCTTTAGGTGCTTGGTAATGAATTGCGAGCTATTGCTTGCATTAGCAAGCGATATATTTCGCAGTGAAGTTTTTACTTCACGCAAAAGTGAAGTTTGCTGTGGCAAGTGAAGTTGCTTTGCAGTGAAGTTTTTAGCTAAAGCTAAAAGTTAAGGATAAAGCATTTTGCATTCGCAAGATAATTACCACTTCGTGGCGTTAATTACTCTCGCCTTGCGAGAGCGAGAAATACCTCACTTTGTTCGGCACGAAATACAAGCACGAGTGCTTGCGTTAAGGTTTGAGCATATACAAAGAGTAAACAACAACTTTACACTCTAACACCTTGTGAGTGAAGCGAAGCGAAATGAAGTCACTCCTCATTCCTCACTCCTAATTCTACATTCCCTAAAACGCGACAGTTTAGATGAAGAACAAGCAAAAAAGAAAATCCACGACGGGACTTTGACTCACCGTAAACGACCGAGTGGATTTTTGCATTGAGATCCAATTTTATTCTATTTAAATATACCTCATTAAATGTGCATTTGCAATGGGGATGAGAATAATTTGTTTTTTTACCATTCAAAAAAATGGTTTTGTTGAGTGCAACACAAATTGCACCTTTAGTTCTTACAATTTCTAAATAATCTTTTGTGCCTTAAGATATCTTATTGCTTCGATACCAGCTTCCTTGACGGTAGTTGGTTTTGGGCGAGACATAATGGGCATCACACCCCCTACCAAAGCTTGTGGCTCCGGAGAAAGTTCCGGTTGATTTTGGGTATTGGTTTGTTCTACTATGTTTTGTTGTTGTTCCATTGGGAAAGCTCCTTTTTTAAGTTTTATTTTTGCTAATGCAAAAGTGAAGTGGTTTACAAATGCAAATGTTATTTATGAGCATTTGCATTCAATGCTTCCAGCATCTTATGCCTTCTTATATGCTTGCGTATTTCTTCTTTTGCTTTGTCAGTTAGTTTTTTGTCGCCACTTACTATGCACTCGGTGTGCTCGTAAATGTGCAAGGTGTGATTGTCGTTTTCGTCTGGTTTTAGGGTCTTGCCCTTTTGTAAATCAAGATTTTCAAGCCCTGCTTTCTTGATGTGGATTTCGTCATCATTGCGCGCTGTTTCCCAGTTGCCAAAACCAAGCATTTCTATTATCTTTGTTCTGTTTCGGTTGCTGATTACTCCGTTCTCGTCGCCCAAAAGTCCAGCTTTGAGAAGTTCCAGCACCATGTTTTTGCGCGTTGCTGGGGTTTCGACCATGGTGGAGTCGCTCTCCATTATGATATCGTCACCTCGTAGCTCCGAGCCTTCAAATGAGCGCACTTCTACTTCTCCGTTTTCGCCAGTAAGCCTTATGAGTGTGTCCTTTTTTGCGTTCGCTTTATATAGCGACAATATCATCCGTGATATCTCCTTGACAGCACTTCTTATGCTTTCGGTGGTAACGGAAAGTCGGTTGTAGTCTTGCTCAATGAGTAGAGAGAGCGCATAACCCGATATGCTACTTTCGGCATTGGTGGATAGCTGTACGCCATCACTAACACCGGACACGCTCCTGAACTCGTTGAGTAGCCTATCCTCTTCATCCCTAAACTCTTGTGGCACGGTGCCGGCACTCATCAACATCGGTGGCGTTGTGCCTTGACGATATGTGATTATCTTGCCTGGCTCAAGTCCTTCTTCGGCGAGAGTTTCGATGTCGATGGAGCCATCTTCTACAGCAATCACACCAACTGAAAGTCTACTCATATACTCATGCTTGCGGTTTTTGACAGCATTATATGCCCTTTGGACTGGTATCAGCCTTTCGATGACAGACTGTCCAAAAAAGCTGTTTGCCTTTTGGAAGGCAACTTGCTTGACAAATGGTAGCATGGGCTTATTGTCGCGTGCGTTGACAAGGGGCAAAATGCCGTCATATAGCAAGGTGTCACCAGCAATAGCAGTAACTCTGCCCTTTGGGTGTAGCTTTGATGGCATCTCATAGCGACAAATCAAAATTTGATAGTCGTCGCGCTCTTCAAAAATCTTGGCTTGTTTGCCCTTGACGAAGTTCTTATTTAGGTCCAAAACATTTAGTTTTTCCCCTTTTAGCCTTACGCCGTATGCTTGTTCGATAACCTCTTTGGGGTATGCCTTTGCGTGAATGATGCTTGAAAGGTCAGATATATTTTCGGCTTGAAGGTTGTCGGGGTAGATTTCGTAGGACGGACAAACCTTGAGCTTGACAGTCTTTTGCTCCTTGTCCCATGTTAGATGATAGAACACGGTGCCAGTAAGCTCTGCCCAAAAGTTAGCATTGCCTGATAGCTTGATAAAATCATTGTCGTGCAAGGTAGCCTCGATAATTTTGGTGGAAAGACGAGCGCTTTCGACATCCTTTTCGTCGGCGCTACTTGGTCTTACGACGACAGAGCTGTTGACACGGGTAAACTTTGCAAGTCTACTTTCTACGATGGGCGCGATGTGGTTATAGACCTCATTTTCTTCCCAGTAGAAGCGTTTGGTTTGCTCCACGATGTCGAGATTGGGAGCGATGACGGTATGCTGATTGCCAGCCATAAAATTTATATTTAGCATCCATTGAGCTTCGAGATGAGCGCGTTCTTCCTGACGGCGCTGAAAGTCCTCTTTGATGGATGCGATAAGTGATTGAGTATGCATTTTAATCTCCTATGATAGTAAATGATATTTTATTGAGTGCGTTACAGTGAAGCTTTAGTTAATGCGAAATGCGAAATGCGAAATGCGAAATTGCTTTGCTACGCAAACAAGGTGTTAGAGAGTAGAGTTGTTGTTCACTCTTGGTATATGCTCTTATCCTTAACTTTTAGCTTCAGCTAAAAACTTCACTGCAAAGCAACTTCACTTGCCACAGCAAACTTCACTTTTGCGTAAGCAAAAACTTCACTGCAAAATGCTCTATCCACAACGCAAGTGCTTGCACTTGTATTTCTCGCCGAACGGAGTGAGGTATTTCTCGCTCTCGCAAGGCGAGAGTAGTTATCGCCGAGCATAGCGAGGTAATTATCTTGCGAATGCAAAATAAATTTCGCATTTCGCATTTCGCATTTTGCATTAGCGACAGTAGGTCGCTAAAATGTCGCGTTTTTTCTTATTAGTTTTTGTTTGTGCTTAATTAGTAACCCATTATTCTTTTTGGGGTTTGGCTTTTTGGTTTCCAGCTTGCTCATAACAAAATATCGTAGCTCATCCATCGCGTGGTCGTCGCGCTTCAATGGAGTGTCGCCATGCCCCCAAGCGTAGCCCTTGATTTCCCTAATCATATTGGTGCAGGTTTTGAAGATATAGATGCGTGGTGGTCGGCTCCTAAATAGTTCTCTAACACGCGCAACACCACTGAATAAATCCTTGTTGACCTTGGTGTTACACACTATGCCGTGCTCGTAAAAAAGGTCGGATACACTCTTTAGAGATGCAAGTGTGCGCTGGTTGGATGCAGAGTCAATGAGCACTTCAAGATAGCCATCACTCCTAAAAGCCCAGTCCAGCTCTCGTGCAAGCTTGAGTATTTTTTCTGCGTGGTAAGCAATATCTTGCCCTGCTTCGTAGTGCTCCCTTGCAACATAAATGACTCCGTCATAGTCCATGTAATAGAAGTGGCAAGAGAGTGGATTTTTAAGTCCTGGGTCAATGGAAATTGCACATTGCCACTCTTTTGGTAAACTGATTGGGTCAATTAGGTGTATGGAACTATCAAAGTCTGGATATACCATACCACCACGACCTTGGAACCTTCCGTACCTTCTGGCTTCCAGCTCGTCAGAGGAAAGTACACTCGTCAGCCTTTCGACTTCGCTATGAGAAAGAAAGGGATTATCCCCCCACTCCATTTGTATCGACCAAATTTCGGGGTCGTCTTTAGGGTTAAGGTAGATGTCGTCATACACCCAAGTTAGTCCCTTGAGTGGTGTCATAGTAGCGTAGACATCGCCCACTTTGTCCACAACTCTCATCAAGCACTCAAGATAAATATCCTTGGGTGGTTCTTCGTCAAACCACACATAGTCAAGGGATGCGCCCTGGAATTTTTCTCTCCCCTGCTGGGCGCTTTTGAAGGCGATACTACTTATGCCACCACTTGTGTTGCGCACATAAATTGTGTCAATTACGCCACCTTCCGGATAATCCTTGGAGCCTTCCAGCATGACGATGCGCTCTATCCAATCGGGGTGAAGATACTCCAAAATTTTCTTTTGCGCAACATCCTTTTGCACCTCGGAGCTGACCGATACCACCCAACCATCTGTGCGTGGTCGGTTGAGCCTATATGGGTGTATCCCCCTTGCGCGCCACACCGTTTCGACAGCGCCACACTCGGTTTTGCCGGAGCGATTGCCCCCAAACACCCACCGATTTCGCTTTTGGCACTTATGGAACTCAAGTTGCTTGGAGTGTACCTTGTCACCAGTATTATATGAGAAAATCTTGCTACCCTGCTTTCTGCGATTTTGCTCGCTTTCGATTGTCAAAATGCGCTCAATAATATCTTTTTCCCTTTGTTGCATAGTGCTTTCCTGCAATCTCCTTTAGGTTTTCGGTAGCTATCTCGGTGGCTTCGCGCTCCCTTTGCTCGGTGAGTTTAAGGTTATATAAATCCATTTCCCTTATGAACTCACGGCTTCTTTCAATTCTTGTTTTGCGCGCAAGCTCCACCATTCTTGCATCCATTTTGTCATAGGGAAAGACAAGCTGAAGCTCCCCCTTTTTGCCACGAAGCTCAAACTTTTTGCTATGAAAATTATAGTGAAGTGTATAATTTGGGTCGATTTCTTTTAGCCTATCGGCAATATCAAAAACATCGGTGTGGATTTGCATTGTTATCTCCTGAAGATGTTGAAATTTTAGCTTTGCTAATCGGTTGAAATTCAAAGTAAACTTTGAGTTAAGGTTAGAGCATTTTGCAGTGAAGTTTTTGCTTACGCAAAAGTGAAGTTTGCTGTGGCAAGTGAAGTTGCTTTGCAGTGAAGTTTTTAGCTAAAGCTAAAAGTTAAGGATAAGAGCATATACAAAGTACATTAATAGACTTTTTATCCCTAAAACCTTGTGAGTGAAGCGAAGCGAAATGAAGCAATTTCGCATTTCGCATTTTTTTGAAAGCGATGTGCCAAAATAACGCGTTTTTATGTGTTTTATCCTAAATATTTTGCACACGCTTACACTATCCTATATATATGAAACTTATATCTATACTCTTATACATATATATACTTGCAACCATCATTCCTCACTCCTCACTCTTCACTCCTAATGTTGGTTGCATTGCAAATGCAACCAACACCACCCCTCACATAGTCTGTCCAAGTGATGTTTGGCTATATACCGATGCTGGCGAAAAGCTTTTTAAGATTCCAAGTAGCTATTACGCACGGATAAATAATCTTGACGACAACTTTTACTATGTTACATTCAATGGTGTAGCTGGTCGACTCAAGAAGGGCGAAGTGTCGGCAGTTGGCTATCATACCACAGCAAAGGGCACGATTATGGAGCTAAAAATCCACCAAAATTATTGTGATTTTAGTGCAATTCAACTAAAAAAGCACCCAGATGCAGGTGCCGAGAGTGTTACTCAAATTCCAACGAGCGAGATATTCAGTTATATTGGGAGCTATCCAACAGACGACGGAAGCGTGTGGTATTATGTAAGATACAAGGAGAGTTACGGATATATATTATCCACTCGCACGACGGAGCCGGAGATAAAGCACCCTATTTTTGAGCCTGAAATCCCAACTGACAGTGAGGCGAGTGCCGAGCCAACAGACACCGAAAGCAAGGACATCATAGACAATCTTGACAGCACGGAGCTGAAAATCATAATAATAATTGGACTTGCTGTACCGGCGCTTGCGATAGTGATATTGTTATTCAAGCCATTTAGGAAGAAGTATGAGTAGCGAAATGCGAAATGCATTTTGCATTCGCAAGATAATTACCTCGCTTGCGCTCGGCGATAACTACTCTCGCCTTGCGAGAGCGATAAATACCTCACTTTGTTCGGCGCGAAATACAAGCACGAGTGCTTGCGTTTTGGATAGAGCATATTAAGAGTGCTAAAAGTAATTTTACACTCTAACACCTTGTGAATGGAGCAAAGCGAAATGAAGCCATTCCTCATTCCTCACTCATCATTCTACATTCCCTAAAAACGCGACAGTTTAGATGAAGAACAAGCAAAAAAGAAAATCCCCAAAAATACTTTAGCTCTTAAAAACGCGTTAGTTTGGATGAGATGCGACGCAAAGGTAAAAATGACACGAAGGGAGTGTACTTGGCGTACATGACCGAGTGGCATTTTTGGCTTTGCTATGCAGGTCGCCAAAATAACGCGTTTTCACGCGTTATTTAGGATTTTAAGTAGCCTAATTTTCTCTTTCTCCAGCTCTTCGTCAGTAAGCTCGCGTAGGTTTTCTTTTTGTTCGGATAGTTCAAGGTAGAGCTTCAAGGCTTGCATATCTGGTGGATAAACTTTATCTTGGGTGCGTTCTTTTATCGGTTTACGATTGCCTTCGTCGTCAATTGCGTACTCGATTGTCCTTTCCTTTTCGGTATAACCGGTGGCGCGCTTGAGTAAATTATCCAAGAGTTCCTTACTCAACATTTTCTACTCCTTGCTGAATGAAGGCACAATCAATAAAAAGCTCTGATTTATCAAAATGATTGAGTATTGTATCCTTATCAAAACCAAGAATTTCGATGCAGTTAGACAACTTTTTGATGGCGCGCTCATTACGATATGATACATAGGACTTTTGTTTGCCCAATTTATCGGCAGTATCGCCCAGCGACCACTTGTGATAATAGATATACTTAACAATTTTTTGGTCTATTTTATCAAGAAGGCTGACAGCGGTATCAATGGTATTGGCAAGAAGCCCAAGGCATTCGATTTGAGTGATAGTTTCCACCACTTTATCGGCAATAATTTCCACAGGAATGGCGCGAGTATGGTAATTGAAGCTATAATAAGTTGAAAGTTGTTTTTTCAAAAGTAGTTGTTGATATTTGATATTTGGTCTTACGAACATAATAATTTTTGTTAATTTTGAATTCAACATATCCTCTCCAAGGTATAAGAAGCGATTTTTTGGGCTTCAAAAGTAGCCAAACGAAAGCTGGCTGATTTTGAGCGGACAAAACCCAATTTTGAATTTTGCCGTCACGATGTTTGGTAGAATGTAATCGGTGGGGCGAAAGAGTTTTTTAGAACATTTGTTCGTATCTGGCACTATGATAACATAGCGAAATAGTGATGTCAAGAAATCGTACAAACGAGTTTAAGGGTGTAACCAAAAAGTTACAAGGCAAAAGAAAGTGTGTCAAATTTGACGAATTTTTGTTAAAAAACATCATTTTGGAAAAATTATTTGATGTAATATGGTTCGCTCTCTCACGCAATGATGTTCACTTCGCTCACGCAATGATGTTCACTTCGTTCACGCAATTTTGTGCTAACGCACACATTTATGCTTGTTACACAAGCGCATTTATGTTCGCGCTAACGCTTGAACGCAATTTTGTTTTGCAAGCAAAACGCATTCTTTGTTTCGTTCCACTCCACAAACACGGATACCTTGTGAGTGGAGCAACGCGTAACGAAGTTTGCGCCCAAGCATTGGGCATAATTGCGCACGAATATAATGAGTGCTAATTGCGTACGAGCAACGCGAGTACATAATTGTGTGCGAAAGAATTGAGCACTTAATTGCGTACCCATCGGGTACTTAATTGCGTGCCAAAGGCACTTTTAATATGGTTCGCTCTCTCACGCAATGATGTTCACTTCGTTTACGCAGTTTTGTGTTGCGAACAAAACACATTCTTTGCTCTGTTCCACTCCACTAACAAGAATATTTTTTGCGTAGCAAAACCACTCCCCATTTAACAAATCCAAAAAAAATTTTCAAAAATTTCCAAGACTTTTTGATTTTTATTCGTATTTATATATGGAAAAAATTTCAAAAAGGAGTTAGTAATGTCCCATTGCAGAATGATATCGGATATGGTAATGACCGAAAACGCATACTTAAACTTACCACTTAATGCACAAGCCTTGTATGTTCAGCTGATGCTGAATGCTGATGACGAAGGTTTTGTTGAGAACACCAAGCGAGTTTTGAAGATGGTTGGAGTATCAAAAAAGGTACTCAAGCCCCTACTTGACAAAGGATACATAATATATTTTGAGCAAAGTGATGTATCGGTTATATCCCATTGGTACCGACACAACCGAATGTACAAGTATCGTCCAACCAGCTGTTTTCAGGAGAAAAAGGCGCTGTGTCTTGTGGATAACTGTTATATTTTGTCCACAGATGTTGTAGACAACTTGAGTGGAAATTGATGTAAAAACTAAAGAAAAACCCACTTAATTAACACAAAAACTCACCGACAAACGCCCTACCAAAAATGGGCTAAAGTGTACAACACCTACTTATGATTATCTCCCTAAAGAAGAAACAAAAGACAAAAGACAAGTTATGCAAAAATATAAAAAATAAACTTCGCGCGCCACGCGACGGTGGGGAAATGTGGAGAAGCGTGATGAGATATGTGATTGCTAATGCAATGATAAGTGATAGCCTATCGGCTACGATAAGTGATGTTCGCCTTGCGAACACGATAAGTGATTTTCGCTTTCGCTCAAACGATAAGTGTCAAGCTATCGCTTGCGTTAAGGTTAGAGCATATACAAAGTACAAAGCTAAACTTTACACTCAAACACATTGTGAGTGAAACAAGGTTAAAGTGATAGCCTATCGGCTACGATAAGTGATGTTCGCCTTGCGAACACGATAAGTGATTTTCGCTTTCGCTCAAACGATAAGTGTCAAGCTGGCGCTTGCGTTA
>JAFXIB010000085.1 GCA_017533505.1 Clostridia bacterium
TGTTAGGAATGTTGGCAGGTAGAATGAGTTTATATAGGATTTGGAACTTGTTTGCACCCATTGCTTTCAAGAGTTCAACTTTCTCTTTATCAACAGATACAAACCCGGTATGAGCAGAGATTATAGTTATAATTACTGATATAAGGAGTGCCATGGTTATGATAGCAGATCTACCAGCCCCAACCCAGATGATAATTAGTGGTCCAAGTGCAATTTTAGGTAGAGAGTTCAGTACGATGAGATAGGGTTCCAATATGCTTGTAAGTAGTTCGCTCCACCAAAGCATGATGGCAACAGCGACACCGATGATGGTTGCAAGCAAAAAGCTTAAAACGGTTTCATATAGTGTTGCGCCCATGTGTAGCCAAAGGTCGCCTGTACGATATAGGTCGACAATGGCAAGTACAATTCTTGATGGAGAACTTGTTATAAAGGGGTCACTCCATTCTAAAGTAGCAGAAAGCTCCCAAATGCCAAAAGTTAAAATTAGGATTCCTAATTGCACACAAAGGACTACTATTTTACGAATTTTAATTTTCTTTAGATATAGTTTATGCTCTTCACTCATCGTTGACCTCCAAGTCCTTCCATATGGAACGGAAGTATACATTAAAAGCTTTCTGTTCCCTTCTTTTTAGTGGGGGTAAGTTGCGCCCCAAGTCAATGTTATAAATCTTTTTTATTTGAGCAGGTCGTTCTGTCAAAACTATTACCTTGCTACTCATGGATATAGCTTCTCCAATGTCATGGGTAACAAGAATAGTAGTTTTTTGTTCTTCGTCGATAATTCTTGATACATCATCACAAACGGACAAGCGAGTTTGGAAGTCAAGTGCCGAAAATGGCTCATCAAGTAATAGTAGTTTTGGCGCGCCAACAAGCGTACGAATGAGGGCCACGCGTTGACGCATACCACCGCTCAATTCACTTGGACGCTTTTGCATAAAATCTGCTAAACCATACTTATTTAGCAATTGTTTAGCATACGCAATGACTTCTGGAGTTTTTTTGCGCTTTATTTCTGGTGAGAGTAGAACATTATTGAGAACTGTTCGCCACTCAAATAATTGGTCGCGTTGAGGCATGAGTGCAATTAAATCTTTGTTAGATAAAAGTGGTTTATCGTAAATGGTAACTTCGCCCTCACTTGGTGTAATCAGCCCTGCAAGGGTGGAAAGCAAAGTAGACTTTCCACAACCACTTGGGCCAACAATAGAAACAAACTCTCGCTCTTCAACGATAAGATTAATGTTATTTAGTGCCTGCGTTTCGCCAGCATTTGAGTGGTAGGTGTGAGATACGCTTTTGAGCTCGAGTAGTGCCATAGTTCCTCCTAATCTAAAATACCATTTACAATGCTGTTATCAATGATATCAGTGTAAGCAACATCCTTATCAAGAACCTTATTGAATTTTAGAATATCAATTAGCTTGTTGTAATCTTCTTCAAGCATGACGGGGTTTGTTTTGAATGCACCAATTTTTTTGTATTGATAAACAGCACTTTGTAAGTCTTCTTTTGATGAGCCAGGGAAGCTTTCAAGGAGAGCATTAGCAATGGTTGCATCGTCCTTTTCCATGACAAAATCAATAGCTTTGATTATAGCACGCATAAATGCTTCAACAGTATTTTGGTTATCTTTAATGTATTCTTTGGTCGCCATAAAGCAAGTATATGGTATCGTTCCTGCTTCTGTACCAACATCGGTTTGAATGTAACCTTTGCCAGCATTTTGGTATGTTGAAGCAACGGGTTCAAACATTGTGCAGTAATCCCCAGTACCAGAACCAAACGCAGATGCAATTAGGTCAAATTGTACATCATAGTTAATTGTAATGTTTTCACCATTGACAAGGCCGTTTTTGTGTAGAGCATATTCTAAGCACATTTGTGGCATACCACCACGCCTACCACCAATTATTTCTTTACCCTCAAGGTCGCTCCATTTGAAGTTGTCAACTTTATTTCTGCCAATCAAAAAAGAGCCATCTTTGGTGGTGAGCTGTCCAAAAACAACAGGGTAGTTGGAGCTTCCTCCAGCCTTAACATATACAGCTGTTTCAGGACCGGCAAGACCTATGTCAGCTTGTCCACTCATAATTGCTGTCATGGTTTTATCACTACCGCCACCATTTGTAAGTTCAATGGTAATGCCTTCTGCTTCAAAATAACCTTCGTTTATTGCAACATATAGTGGGGCATAAAATACAGAGTGTGTAACTTCATTAAGCCTAATAGTTGTACCCTTGTTGTCTTTGCAACTGACAAGGGAGAGAGTAGCAAGGGCAAGCAATGCTACTATAAGTAATATTGTTATACATTTTTTCAATTCAACCTCCTAAACACTACATACTATGAGTAAGTATCAAAAAGGGGTTACACATATTTACAATGGATTTTGAGGCTTGGAACTTGAAAACGATATTCTTATATGTTATATTTATATAGATGAAAAAGGTAAGTTTATTAATTTTAATAGGATTACTAACCATGCTACTGACAGTTTTTATGTTCAGTAGTGTTGTTGCAAGTGCATCAACTGAAATTGTAGTAGATTCCATCACAAAGATTAACGCAGACGGCGAAGTCATCAATTATGATGATACTTATTCACGCGATATAACCATCAACTATACTTTTACAAATGCAACTCGCTATGTAATCAGGGTATATGCAAAGGATGGTGGTGGCGCATATCAATATATAAGAGCTACCACGAACCAAAATGTAATTGAAGGCAAGGGCAAGTACACTGTTATAGATGAGGGCGAGTTAAGGATTGATTGCGTAGCAAAAGATAGCACAAGTGCAGAGATAGCTACCATATCTACATTTGTTAAGTCGGATGTAACTGCACCTACAAAGCCCACCATAGACCCAGATGGTGTACTTGAGCAAATACATTCCGAGCCATTTAGCGTTGGCTATATAGTGGGATATGATAATCTTTCTGGAGTAGATTTTACTCGTTCAACCTATCGTTTTGAATCACTTGACGGAGAGGTTATAATAAGCGATACAAAAGTCAATGCTGGTTACGATAAAGCTCTTATTGGTGGCATAAATCAAAACGGAAAAATCATATTTACCATTTACGACAATGCTGGCAATTTCATCATTGCAGAAGAAAGCTATACATTGTATTACTTTGTTGATTCAACAGCACCAACAATAACTGTAACACCTGATGATGAATATTCACGCAATGTTATGGTAAGTATAAGCTGGCCAATAGGTGTAAACTATCGTGCATATAGGCTTATTGTAAACACAGCTGAACTTGCCAAAAAGACATATACTGCGCCATTTAGTATTGAAGAAGAGGGTAGTGTAGAAGTACGAGCATACTATTTTTCAGATGGTGTAGAAACCTATGTTTCAAAGGTTATCAACAACATTGATAGAACGCCACCTGTTGCATCAACTATGGAAGAGAGTGTTCGTACCAAAGTAGACTTGATGTCAAACACACCGGTTACACTTTCTCTTCGTGCAAAAGATGCAGAAAGTGGTATCAAGAGGGTATACCTAAAGAGCTATGGATATGAGTTCAGCCTAACTGATATCAACATATATTCTATTGATGTAACACCATGGCTGGGCACAAATATTATATTAGTTGCAGAAGATGTAGCCGGCAACAAGACAGAGTTTAGTTATCCTCTTACTGGTTTTGATAAAAACAAGATACAACAGTATTCAGAAGCCTTCCTTTCACTTGACCAAAGCACATATGATAGCTATGGTTGGCAAGAGGTTATCAATGCATACAACAGGTTATCCAACCTCATGGGCTCACAGGATAGCAGCAGTGGAACTATTGCACAATATTCAAAGGAGCTTGACGATGCAATTGCCGGAAACCATCAAGTTAAGGTAACCGTTTCCGAGATGATAGATGGCCTTTTGAACGATTTTAAGGCAGAAATTGAAGTTGGTGCAACCAATATAAAGCGTGGTGGAAAGCTAAATCTTAATGTAAAGAAAATAGATGTATCCGAAGCTGAATTCAATGAAAAGATGGCCATAGCAGCAACTATTGCCAAGTTCCCAGCATACAATGGATACGGATTTAATTTAAGTCTAACAGGAGCTGACGGAAGTGCTGTTACGGTACTAAACAGATATACAGTTTCACTCACCATACCAGATAGCACAAAGCTTGCAAAAGTCTATTATGAAAACAATGGCATACTTACACAATTAAGTTCAACCATCAATAACGGAGTTATTACATTTAGTGTAGAAGGCGATGGCAACTTCTATTTTATAGTAGAAAAGGAGCCTGTTGTAGAGCAAGGTAAAGGGCTGATGATAGGGGATAAATTCTATTCATTGGAGCTTTTATTGATTACAGGTGGCATAATACTTGGCGCAATAATTCTGGTTGGTGTGCTTACCCCATTGATTTATAAGATTGTCAAGGATAAAAAGCTTGGTCGCAAAAAGTTTAACTATCTAAAATAATAGTCAACAAAAAAAGGAAGCAAATTGCTTCCTTTTTTGATGTTTTTCTAAAGACCTAAAGTATTCTAATGCTGATTATATCATCAAGGTCAGCTATGGAACTTACGAGGTTTTCGTCATCTTCAAGTGATAGATTTGCTGAAGTATCAATGATAGCGTAGCCAACAGTACCGCGTTCAGCATAGTTCAAAGTACACTCTATTTTTTCTGCAAGAGCTTTGATGTTTTCAAGTGCAGTTGTATTAGCATTGTATATTATTGTTAGGCGATTTTCAAGAGTTCTTGCAACCTTGATGTTGGGGAAGTTGACAGAGTTGACAATGTTGCCGTCCTCAAGATATTCCTTGATTTGAGCACTTGCCATGATAGCGCAGTTTTCTTCTGCTTCTTCGGTGCTTGCACCAAGGTGTGGGATAGCGATGATGCCCTTTGTGTTAAGGCAGTCTTCGTTTGGGAAGTCTACCACATAACTTCTGATTTTGCCACATTCAAGTGCGTGCTTAACAACATTTACATCAACAAGTTCGCCACGAGCCATATTGATAAGGATAGCGCCATCTTTCATCTTTGAGATAGCATCGGTGCTAATCATACCACGAGTAGATGGCAAAAGTGGAAGATGCAAGCTGATGTAATCACTTTCAGCATATAAGCAATCAAGGTTGGTTACCACTTTAATATTTTGGTTATCGCCTTTATAGTATGGGTCATATCCAACAACACTCATACCGAGAGCGCTTGCAGCATTTGCAACTTTAAGACCGATTGCACCAAGACCAACGATACCCAAGGTTTTGCCAAGGATTTCGGTACCACCAAAGGCAGATTTACCCTTTTCAACTTGTTTTGGTACATCATCACCTGATAGACCATTTGCCCACTTGTTGCTACCGATGATATCACGGCTTGCAAGGAATAGAGCACATATTACAAGTTCTTTTACAGCGTTTGCGTTTGCACCAGGAGTGTTAAATACGCAAACCCCTGCATCAGTCATTCTATCAAGTGGAATGTTGTTTACACCAGCACCGGCTCTACCTACGCAAAGTAGGTTATCGCCGATTTCATAGTCGTCCATTTTGTATGAGCGAACGAGTATAGCATCTGGGCTAACGGAGTTATCAGATACTTGATAGTCATCATTTAGTACGGTATATATTTTGTTACTGATTTTATTTAGGGTAAGAATGTCAAACATTTTTTATTCTCCAATTCAAATTTCTTCATGAATTCAATGAGTGCTTTTACACCTTCGATGGGCATTGCGTTATAGATACTTGCGCGCATACCACCAACGAGCTTATGACCTTTTATAGATACAAGACCAGCTTTTTCTGCTTCTTTTACGAATTTTGCATTTAGTTCGTCATCGCCTGTTACAAAAGGTACATTCATGATAGACCTATCAAGAGTATTAACAGGGTTGGTGAACAATGAGCTGTTGTCTATGAAGTCATATAGTAAACCAGCTTTATACTCATTGATTTGTTGTATAACTTTTACGCCACCCAATCCCTTGAGATATCTAAACATGAGCATTGCCATGTAGATGGAAAAACATGGTGGGGTGTTGTAAAGTGAGTTTGCATCAGCTTGAGTTTTGTAGCTTAACATTGTGGGGCAAAGAGGATTTTCTTTACCGATGAGATTTTTGCGAATGATAACGATAGTAAGTCCAGCAGGTCCGATGTTCTTTTGAGCGCCAGCATAAATTAGGCCATACTTATTTACATCAACGACTTTGGATAGGATGCATGATGATAGGTCAGCAACCACGGTTGCATCGGTAACAGGGAATGTTCTATCGGTATATCTTGTGCCAAAAATGGTATTGTTTTGGCAGATATGAACATAATCGATATCGTCACGGAAAGTTACGCCTTCGGGGATATAGGTAAAGTTTTTATCTTTACTTGATGCCGCAATTTGGATATCGCCGTACTTACGAGCAGACTTTTCGGCTTTTCCGGAAAAATTGCCGGTTACGATATAGTCAGCTCTACCTTTTTGTAGTAGGTTGAGTGGAACAGCGTCAAATTGTTGACTTGCGCCACCTTGTACAAACAAAACCTCGTAGTTTTCTGGCACATTCATGAGTTCGCGGAAGGAACTTAAAGCTTCCATATGTATAGCATCGTACCACTTGGAGCGGTGACTCATTTCGGTTACACTAATACCACTCCCTTCGTAGTTAATAAAATTCTTTTGAGCAGAGAGCTTAACTTCATCGGGGAGCATGCTTGGACCAGCGGAGAAATTATAAACTTTCATAGTAAGCCTCCAAATTATAAAATAATTTGTATTATTATATACCTATTTTATCGAGTTGTAAATAGGCAATTTCAATAAATGCCAAAAAGCAGGATATTGTTACACTTGAATAATAAAAAAATATGGTTTATAATTAAGTAAGAAAACTTAAGGAGTATAATTTTGGGAAGAACACAAAAACCAAAACTAAAGATAATATTTTTAGGTGGAGTAGGGGAAATTGGCAAAAATCTTACTGCGCTTGAGTGTGATGACAATATAATTTTGATTGATTGTGGTATGTCATTTCCAGACCCAGAAATCAATCCTGGTGTAGACTATATTATACCTGATTATAGCTATCTTCTTGAAAACAAAGAAAGGGTAAAAGCAGTATTTTTGACACATGGTCACGAAGACCATATTGGTGCTTTGCCAGTATTTCTAAAGGACATTCCGGTGCCCGTATATGGCTCGGACATATCCATTGCTTTCCTTGACAACAAGTTAAGACGAAACGGATTCAAGGAAGCAGAAGGAATGGTAGTTAAGGACGGAGATGTTATAGAAATTGGACCATTCAAAGTGGAATTTGTAGCAGTTACTCACTCTATTGCAGGTTCATACGCATTGTCCATTGATACACCACAAGGCATAATTTTCTACACAGGCGACTTTAAGATAGACCATACTCCAGTTGATGGTAGGCATACAGATTTAAGGCGCATTGCAGAGATAGGCAAAAAGGGTGTAACCTTGATGCTACAAGACAGCACCAATGTTGAGCGAGCTGGTTATACAATGAGCGAGTCACAAGTTGGCAAGAGCCTTGATAATATCTTCAATGATAACCAAGAAAACCGTATAGTAATTGCGACTTTTGCTTCGAATATTCATCGCGTGCAACAAATTATCAATGTAGCTATCAAATATGGTAGGCGAGTAGCTTTTAGTGGCAGAAGTATGGAAAACATGGTGGAAATTGCTAAAAAGCTTCATGCAATTGACTATCCATATGATGCCATAGTTGACCTTGATAAAATAGGTGGCATACCATATGATAAACTATGTATCATATCAACTGGTACACAAGGCGAGCATGATTCAGCGTTGACCAGAATGGCATTTGCCGACCACAAAAAGGTTGTTATTGGCGAAACAGATACCGTCATACTTTCAGCATCACCCATTCCTGGCAACGAGCGCAGTATCTACAAGGTTATCAACAACTTGAGCAAACAAGGCGCAAAGGTCATTTACGAGAGCTTGTATGAAGTGCATGCATCAGGGCATGCCTGCCGAGAAGAGCTCAAGCTAATGCTACAACTTATATCTCCAAAGTATTTTATACCAGTCCACGGAGAGTATCGTCATCTCAAGCGTCATCAAGAGCTTGCTATGGAAATGGGTATACCAAAATATAACACATTGATACCTGAATTAGGATTTTGTATTGATGTAAGCAAAAAAGGATTACTACAAGATACTCCTGTTAAAGCTGGTGCTACTATGGTTGTTGACGGGCTCGAAACAGAGTACGAGCAAATGCTTGATAGACGCAAAATCGCATTTGAAGGACTTGTCATAGTTGTAGCAAAAGTCAACGACACCGAAAACTCTGATGCCGTTGAGATTATCCCAAAGGGCATTGAGCTTGAAGAAAAGTTCATTGAAGAACTCAAAGACCCCATTCAGTATAAGATAGTGGGTGGAGATTTTTATGCCTTAACAAGAGAAGAGAGTGAAAGACAAATCAAAAAGACATTGACTCGCTTATTCTATTCCAAGTTAAAGCGCTGTCCACTTATTGTTCCAATAGTAATAGAGTAATGGAAAACATATTGATTTTTACCGACAAGCATAGAGGAGATTTTGCTACTGCCGTAAAGGAAAACTTACGGGAGGGCTTTCCTTATGCACGGATAATAATCATAGATGATATGGATTTGCACGCAAACCCTATACTTGATTTTATTGAA
>JAFXIB010000086.1 GCA_017533505.1 Clostridia bacterium
CAGTCAACGTGTGCATAGTGACGAGTAGCGGTTTGGTATTCAACGTGTGCAGTGTTGATTGTTATACCTCTTGCTTTCTCTTCAGGAGCCTTGTCGATTTGGTCATATCTCATCTTTTCAGCATTACCCATAGCAGCAGAAACCATGGTGATAGCTGCGGTAAGGGTGGTCTTACCATGGTCAACGTGACCGATAGTACCGATATTTACGTGTGGTTTAGTTCTTTCAAACTTACTCTTTGCCATTAGATTGTCCTCCAAATAATGGTTATATTATTTTTTTGTTTGTAGTTTTGGTGTGAGTTTACCTCACTTTCTCAATTATATAATAAATAATAATCTTTGTCTACTTATTTTTGCAATTTTTAAGCAGAATTATTATTTTTTACCAACGATTCTTTCAAATTCGCTCTTTGGAACTTCGGTATAGCATCCAAGTTGCATTGAATATGAGCCTCTACCTTGAGTTGCAGAACGAAGATTTGTTGCGTATCCGAACATTTCTGATAGTGGTACATCGGCAGAAACAACCTTTGAGCCCTTTCTATCTTCGATATTCTTGATGGAACCACGGCGTGAGCTGATGGTACCAAGAACATCGCCAAGATACTCATCTGGAGCTGTAATATCAACTGCCATCAAAGGCTCTAGTAGAGTTGCTTGTGCTTTTTCTGCCGCTGCCTTAAGAGCCATGCTTGCAGCAATCTTAAATGCCATTTCTGATGAGTCAACTTCGTGACTTGAACCATCGATTAGGTCAACGCGGAAGTCAACAAGTTCATATCCAGCAAGAACACCTGCACGAGCTGCATCACGGATACCTTCTTCAACAGGCTTAATATATTCCTTTGGTACAGAACCACCTACAGTCTTATCTTCAAATATAATACCACTGCCTGGTTCCAAAGGTGTAACTTCGATTACAACATGGCCGTATTGACCCTTACCACCTGATTGACGGATAAACTTGCCTTCTGCCTTTGCGTAGTTCTTAAAGGTTTCGCGATAAGCAACTTGTGGCTTACCAACATTTGCTTCAACCTTAAACTCACGGAGAAGTCTGTCAACAATAATTTCAAGGTGCAACTCGCCCATACCTGCGATGATGGTTTGACCAGTCTCTTGATCGGTATAAGTACGGAAGCTTGGGTCTTCGTCAGCAAGTTTTGATAGAGCAAGTCCCATCTTTTCTTGACCGAGCTTGGTCTTTGGCTCAATAGCTACACGGATAACTGGATCTGGGAATTCCATCTTTTCAAGGATGATGGGGTGTGCGTTGTCACAAAGAGTATCACCAGTTGAAATGTCTTTTAGACCAACAAGTGCTACGATATCGCCAGCATATGCTTCCTCAAGTTCTTCACGGCTGTTAGCGTGCATACGAAGGATACGACCGATACGCTCTTTTTTGCCCTTGATTGCATTAAAAATCATTGTACCTGATTTCAAAACACCTGAATAAATGCGATAGAATGCAAGCTTACCAACAAATGGGTCTACCATAATCTTGAATGCAAGACCTGCAAGAGGTGCATCGTCTTTGGATTCACGAACTTCTTTCTTTTCTCTCCATTCGCCTTCAACATGTGCTACATCAACTGGGCTTGGTAGATAATCTACGATAGCATCAAGAAGTAGTTGAACACCCTTATTACGGTATGCACTACCACAAAGAACAGGAACGATATCCATTGCGATTGTTGCCTTACGAATAACGCTAATGAGTTCTTCTGCAGTAATTTCTTCGCCAGCAAAGTACTTTTCAAGGAGAGTATCATCGTGTTCAGCACAAGCTTCAACGATAGCCATTCTTGCCATTTCGGTCTTTTCTTGGTATTCAGCAGGAACTTCTATTACATCAAAATTCTTACCAAGGTCTTCGTCCTTATATATAAGAGCACGGTTGTTGATAACATCAATAATACCACGGAATGTATCTTCTTGACCGATAGGAAGTGCAAGTGGCAATGGATTTGCGTGTAGTCTTTCATCAAGCATTTTAACAACGCGATCAAAGTCTGCCCCATTGATATCCATCTTGTTAACAAAAGCAATACGAGGTACGCCATACTTATCAGCTTGGCGCCATACTGTTTCGGATTGAGGTTCTACACCACCTTTAGCACAGAATACTGCAACAGCTCCATCAAGAACGCGAAGGCTTCTTTCTACTTCAACGGTAAAGTCAACGTGTCCGGGGGTGTCGATTAGGTTTAACCTGCAATCTCTCCATTGGGTGG
>JAFXIB010000087.1 GCA_017533505.1 Clostridia bacterium
GATACATGTTTGTATCGCTCTTACATTCTGCGTTATAGCTGGTACGGTATTATATGGTTTTTACAGCCTTTTCTTGGTGCTTCTTGCAGTTTTGAGTGCAGTTGGTGCAGAGGCTCTATATTGCGTAATTGCCAAAAAGCCACTTACCATTTGGGACGCAAGTGCCATTGTAACAGGTATGATAGTGGGACTCAATCTCCCACCCACAGCACCATTCTATGTGCCAATAGTGGGCTCTGTTTTTGCAATCATGCTCGTAAAGATGTTGTTTGGTGGCCTTGGCAAAAACTTTGCTAATCCCGCCGCCACAGCGCGTGTGTTCTTGCTACTTGCTTGGACAACCAAGATGACAGCTTTCATCAACCCACTTGACTATGCTGGTGGCAAGGTTACAGCAGGGGATTTCTTTAGCTTCCGTTTTATAATTGACTTTGCTGACAAGGCTAACTATGTTACCGGCGCAACCCCACTTGCAAACATCAAGGCTGATGCTATCGCCGGTGCTACTTCAACCGATGTAAACCTACTTGACCTTTTGCTTGGTACAACCGGTGGCTCTATCGGTGAGGTTTGTGCAGTTGTAATTATCTTTGCTGCTTTATACCTTATTATATTTAAGATAATTGACTGGAAAATCCCAGTTGTATATCTTACTTCTTGTGCGCTCTTCACTTTGATATTCTACAAGAATGGTTGGAATTATATTCTCCCCAACCTTTTGAGTGGTGGTATCTTGTTTGGCGCTGTATTTATGCTAACAGACTATGCATCAAGTCCTAACACTCGTTGGGGTACAGTTATTTACGCATTCGGTGCTGGTCTTATAACTATGCTCATAAGACGATATGGTGGTATGAATGAGGGCGTAAGCTTTGCTATACTCCTTATGAACCTTCTTGTACCACTCATCGACAAGGCTTGCCGTCCTAAAGCTTTTGGCTACAAAAAGCCACCAAAAAAGAAAAAGGAAAAGGAGGCTAACGCTTAATGAAAAAGTTTTCTATTAACAAAGATAGCATTAAGCTTGTTATCATCCTTGGCTGTATAGCGCTTGTAAGTGGTTTGCTACTTGCTTGCGTAAACCTGTTTACTCAAGTTGACGAAGAAGCAAAGCTAAAAGAAACAATAGGGGAAGTATATAGCTCTCCCATAACCGACACCACTTACGATATGACTGGCTTTGAAAATCTCCCCAAAGCCGAAATCCTAAATATGTTCAAGGCAGAGGACGGAGCTGTTATCATACTATCCAAATCTACCAACTGTTATAGTGCTGGTAAGGGTATATCATTGCTTGTTGTTATAAAGGGCAACGATATCGTTGACATTGTTAGTTACGCTCACGGCGAAACCCCAGGTCTTGGTACCAATGCGCTAACCGATAGCTATCTTGCAAGATATGAGGCTTTGAGTGTAAGCGACTTTACCATTGAGAGTGATATTACTGGCGCATCTCCAAGTGGTAAAAAGGAAGTGGAAAACTATACCGGTGCTACAAAATCCAGCAACGGTGTCCGTGATGCTGTAACAAATGCAGTACGCGCCTATGTTTTGGTCGCAAAGGAGGTGGCTTGATGAGACAAAAGGTTAAAGATACTTTGGAGCCTTTGACATCTGGTATTATCAAGGATAATGCTACCTTCCGTTTGGTGCTTGGTACTTGCCCAACTCTCGCTGTTACCACATCAGGTCTAAACGGACTATATATGGGACTCGCCACTACCTTCGTTTTGGTTTGCTCAAATGCAATCATTTCGCTACTCCGTAAGATTATACCAAGAAAGGTTAGAATCCCTTGCTATATCCTTGTTATAGCTACTTTCTCCACTATAGTCGAAATGGTTATGCGTAAGTTCTTGCCGGCTATCTATGATGTTATGGGATTGTTCCTGTCGCTGATAGTTGTAAACTGCATTCTTCTTGCAAGAGCAGAAAGCTTCTCTTCCCTTAACCCATTGCTACCATCCGTTATGGACGGACTTGGTATTGGTCTTGGCTTTACAATGAGCTTGACTCTAATGGGACTCGCAAGAGAGTTTTTGGGAGCTGGTACTTTCTTTGGTCTTGTTGTTCCATTTATGCAACATATTAAGATGACAGTATTCATCTTGCCAGCAGGTGGCTTTATGGTATATGGTCTTATGATGGTGCTATATAACCTTGTTGTTGGTACAATCGAAAAGAAAATACAAGACTACAAGAATCGCCATTACCATGCTATCACTAACCCACTACTCAAGGCTCAAGAGGATGAAGAACAAGCTCGTAGGAATGCAAGCGTAGGAGGTGACAAATAATGCCATATGTAATTTTGCTCGTTATCAATGCGATATTTGTCAACAACTTTGTGCTTTCGCGCTTCTTGGGTATGTGCCCATTCCTTGGAGTAAGCCGTAAAACCGATACTGCGCTCGGTATGGGTATGGCTGTTATATTCGTTATGGGTGTTGCATCTGTAATCACCTATGCGCTCAACCTTGCCCTTGTGGCGGTGGGTATTGAGTATCTACGCACCATCGTGTTTATACTCGTTATAGCTTGCCTAATCCAGCTCGTTGAAATCTTCGTTAAGAAGTTTAGCCCATCACTTTACTCGGCACTTGGCGTTTATCTACCCTTGATTACCACCAACTGCGCTGTTTTGGGTGTAGCTATCATGAATGTAACAGAGCTTGCTACTACCAACATCCTTTATGCCTTCATAAATGGCGTTGCAAGTGGCGTTGGATTCACTATCGCAATACTTATCCTTGCCGGTATCCGTGAGAAAATGGAGCTCGCTGATATCCCCGAAAGGTTCAAGGGATTCCCAATTACCCTTGTTGCAGCATCACTAATCGCCATGGGCTTTGCAGCGTTTGGCGGACTATCTTTTTAGGAGGAAAATGAAATGGTTTTAGATATACTTATTCCAGTTTTAATCCTAACAGGTATAGCCATTGTGTTTGGCATTTTGATTGCTGTTTGCTCCATAAAGTTCCAAGTCAAAACCGATGAGAGAATAGAAGAAATCGAAATGCTACTTTCCGGCGCTAACTGTGGCGCTTGTGGATATGCAGGATGTGCCGACTTTGCAAAAGCTCTCGTTGAGGGTAAGGCAAACATCAGCTCTTGTAACTCCACATCCAAGGACAACAAAAAGAAGATACTCGGCTTCCTTGATGGTGGCGAAGTAGGCGAAGAAACCATAGTTGTTTGCGCTTGCGTAGGTGGTAGTGCTTGCAAAGATAAGTACGACTATCAAGGATACGGCGACTGCCCATCACAAGAATTGCTTTCCGGTGGCAGAAAGGCTTGCTACACAGGTTGCATTGGTATGTCCCACTGCGTAAATATGTGCCCCAGCCACGCAATCGAAATCAAAAAGGGCGTTGCAATCATCAATCAAGATAAGTGTACCCAATGTGGTGTTTGCATTCTACAATGCCCCAAAAAGATTATGAAGCGTATCCCAGCAACTGCAAAATACTACATTGCTTGCTCATCCATCGACAAAGGTAAAGATGTCCGTGCTGTATGTAAGCGTGGTTGTATCGGTTGTGGCTTGTGTGCAAAGAATTGCCCCAGCCAAGCAATAACCATGCGTAACAATCTCCCCACCATTGACTACACCAAGTGTACCAACTGCGGACTTTGTGCATCAAAGTGCCCAGCAAAGTGTATTCTTGAATGTAAGCCTAAGAAGGTTATTGAGGAGGGCGCCTTCGTAAGTAAAAACGCGATTCTTTAGCGACCTACTTCACAAAATGCAAAAATCCACTCGGTCGTTTACGCCAAGTAAAGTCCCGTCGTGGATTTTCTTTTTTGCTCGTATCTCATCTAAATAATCGCGTTTTAGAGAATGATGAATGATGAGTGAGGAATGAGGAGTGGCTTCATTCCGTTGCACTCCACTCACATTGATAATTGAAATCTTGCTGACGCAAGTTGAAATCCAAGCAAAGCTTGGTTGAAATCTACACTATATCAGGCGCAAACCAAAACTAAATTTTTTGTTTTTGATTTTAAAGTCATAAAGTCAGGTATAAGTTTCTTAAAATAATTTTTTTATAATGATTTGTGCATTTGTAATGTTATACTGTAAAACATTTGTAAAAGTTTTGAAATTTTTGTTACAAAATTATGTCATATATTACACTATATATATGAGGATTGGTCTTAATGCATTTGGAGGTGTGTTATATGAAATCATGCACAAGGTTTAAATTTTTTATAATCCTATACCTTTTTGTTTTTTTTATTTGTATTTTTGGTTCGGTAGGAATAACAGCTATAGCAAATCAAGAAATTCTTTTGCCAAACTATATTACTGAAAATGAGCTATTACAGTTTACTGCAAGGGATTCTTCAGTTAATCTTAAGTTATTATATAATATTAATGACCAACCTGAATATATTCTAGCTTATCCCTCTAATAATGTAGGATATGAAATCTATAATAGAATTACTGGTGCATTGCTTGAATCTAATGATACAAACATTAATCCCTTTTTGAATGTTTCATCTGGATATTTTATATCCCCATTTAACTATGCCAAAAAAGATTATGCTATTTTAAAAGAACTTAAAACAGGGCACAAGTATACTAATGTTGAAAAAAACTCTATTCAACAAATACAAAAAAGAGTTCAACAACAAAAAGAAAATTATACTTTATCAGCCACTAGTACAAATTTAGATTTAAGTAATACTACTTTTGCTTTTGATGTGGCTCAACTTTCCGAAGATTATACCCTTGTGTCACACCCTGAATTGTTTTATCTATGGGATGATTCTGATGAATTTGGTAATAACACTAGTGGTTCTTGTGAAGCTGTAGCTTTGACATTACTTTTTAAATATGCGGATTACCTATATGGTGGATTAATCCCGCAATTAACTCCCCAATCATGGGCAGATGCAACTTATGGGAAAACCGTATTAGAAGCTATAGATGATACAAATTCTGGAAATTCTACTACGCAAGGTAGTTATTCTTTAACAATGCAGGATATCACAAATCCATCTAACACTATAGAAAATCTACATAAATATTTAATTCATCTTTCTGGTGTTAGTGAATTTGGCCTTTCTTTTAATCAAAAAATAACAGCTTTTAATACATATGCTAATGAAATCATGTCATTAGGATGTATAAATATATCATTATTAAACGATGTTCAAAATAGTGTGCTGGGAACCTATGAGACAGTGAAGTATCGTATACTCAACAATGATATGCCTTCGCAAATAAGTATTTATTCTGCTAAATCTAATAATGGTGAAAGCTACCATTCGGTTGTTGCATATGGTGTAAATAACCCATATCCCACTACAAACTACTATTTTAGTATTCATACAGGCTGGTCATCTCCTAGCAATTGTATAATCAATGGAGAGTATCTCATAATAGGAAATGAAACAATTAGTCTTAATGTATCAACCAATCCCACGCATAATATTTATTTCAATTCAAATAACAATACTCATGCTTGCAATAATACAATATGCTATTCTAATGGAGTGACTCATAGATATTATAGTGGTAATACAGATAACAATCATTCTTGCATATGTGGCATATCGTCTGCTCATACTTACACGACCACTAATGCGGAAAATTATGATATAAACGATATGCATTACTGTGATATTTGTGGTGAGTATGGGATACATAATTGGGAGGAAAATTCTTATTTTAATAACTACCATTATTGTACAATTTGTAATTATACGCAAATGCACACATACACCAATATAAATGATAGGCATCTTTGTCTTGATTGCTCAAAATCAGAAAATTGTATTTATAGTTATAGCTATCTTGATGATAATGGAAATCCATTATCGTCTTATCATAAAGCCACTTGTACTATTTGCAATAATGTCGTACTTAAAGAACATGAAGAAGGCGCTTGCACGGATCAAGGTTTGATTGGACATTCCGTATCATGTAACATTTGTAATCTTGTGATCGAAACATCATCTCATACATATGAAAAAGTATATTATGATGCGACATATCATCGTTCTGAATGTACTGGATGCGGTAGGGCAAGCACAAAATCAAAACATACTTACGAAAGCTATTTGGGATTATTTGTAAAATGCAGTGGATGTGGACATACGCTATTTAAGTAAGACAATAATCTTTACTCTAATAGTGATTTATATATATCTTGCGTGTTAGCAAAAGAATGTTATTATTTGAGTTAGGAGATAATATGAAAACTAAAAGCTATTTAACAATTATGCTTGTATTGGTAACCATTTTTTTGTTTGGTTGCTCGGTGCCCAATGCTCAACAGGAAGAGGTCGTTGGTACTTTGATGTACGATAATGAATTGGTTTCTATCAATCAAGCAAAAGAGCTTTTTAGTGATAGTTTTAGTCCACAGTTCCCAGCTGGATATCAATGGGGTGAGTATACTTATCAAAAAGAATTTTTACCAAACAATCAACAAAAACCGAGCAATTTACTTGCAACAAAAAATAATTACTATCTTACAATCAATAATCCACAAAAATATTTTAATTCTACACGCAAAATATATGAAGCATATTCTTTGATAGTAGCTACTGATGCGCTAATTCATTCTCCTACAAGCTATGGCATAGCACAAGCCGATTTGGATGCATTGGATATCAAACTTGCTTGGCTCGATGGTGCAAATGAAAAATTTAATTATTTTGAAATTAATGGGTTTAATGGCACTCAATTAGACACTAATTTGAGCTACATAGAATATAATGCATATACTGATACAATAAAACAATCATATAGCCAACATAGATATCCACGCGTAGATAAAGAAATTAGAGATAGTGGCAAACCACTTATGGTATACAACCAAAGTGTCAAGTATCATATTTATCAAGAGAGCAACTATCAAAACATAGACATTGACAATCTGAACTGTATGCTTATTGGATACAAATTGTACATACACTTTAAGGTTGGCAATATTAACTATGCAATAATAACTCCTATTGGCAAGGTTATATACTCTGCAAATCTTTTTGAAGCTATCAACCAAGGAAGTCAAGAGCCCGAGATACTTGCTCAAATTGACCAATATACCAATTATCAAGCTAATTTTGACAATATAGCACAAAAAATCACATCAAAATTGGTTGGAAATATGATAATCCAATGAGTATTACATCTTATTTTTGTTTTTTGTTATATATCGAGAAATAGAATATATTAGAGAGTAAAGTTACTTTTAGCACTCTTAATATGCTCTATCCAAAACGCAAGCACTTGTGCTTGTATTTAGCGCCGAACGGAGTGAGGTATTTATCGCTCTCGCAAGGCGAGAGTAGTTATCGCCGAGCGCAAGCGAGGTAATTATCTTGCGAATGC
>JAFXIB010000088.1 GCA_017533505.1 Clostridia bacterium
GCGCAAAAGTGAAGTTTGCTGTGGCAAGTGAAGTTACTTCGTAGTGAAGTTTTTAGCTAAAGCTAAAAGTTAAGGATAAGAATATATACAAAGTACAACATAAACTTCACTCTCTAACACCTTGTGAGTGGAGTGCAACGGAATGAAGCCACTCCTCATTCCTCACTCCTCATTCATCATTCTCTAAATCCTTGCGAGTGAAGCGAAGCGAAACGAAGCCATTTCGCATTAAAAAAAGCAAGCCATAAGCTTGCTTTTGTGTTTTGATTTGGATTGCGCCGAAATAATTTCCAAGTACAAAACGCGTTAGTTTGGATGCAAGCCGACGC
This sequence comes from Clostridia bacterium, assembly GCA_017533505.1. Taxonomy (GTDB): domain Bacteria; phylum Bacillota; class Clostridia; order Christensenellales; family DTU072; genus Stercoripulliclostridium_A. The sequence goes on from JAFXIB010000088.1 coordinate 330, forward strand.
AAAATAGAAAAACCCACAACGGGAGTGTACTTTGCGTACATGACCGAGTGGGTTTTTGTGTTTTGATATGGATTGCGCCAAAATAACGCGTTTTGTCGATTATCTCTTTGAGAATTGTGGAGCCTTACGAGCCTTGTGTAGACCGTATTTCTTACGCTCTTTCATTCTTGGGTCACGGGTTAGGAAGCCTGCTGCCTTGAGTGCTGGACGCATGGTTTCGTCAGCGATGCAAAGTGCTCTTGCTACACCATGACGGATAGCGCCTGCTTGACCAGTTGTGCCACCACCACGAACATTTACTGCTACATCATACTTATCAAGGGTTGATGTAAGAACCAATGGTTGACGAACGATGAACTTGAGGGTTTCAAGACCAAAATATTCGTCGATAGTTCTCTTGTTGATAACGATATTGCCTTCGCCACCAGGAATAAGTCTTACGCGAGCGATTGCTTTTTTACGACGACCGGTACCCCAGTATTGAACTTTCTTTTTAACTACTTTTTTAGCTGTCATAGTTCACCTCTTAGAAATTGAGCTTGAGCTCTACAGGTTGTTGAGCTTGTTGCTTGTGCTCTGCGCCTGCATATACGAAGAGCTTTGAGAGCATATGTCTACCGATAGTGTTCTTTGGAAGCATACCCTTTACAGCGTGCTTAACAACGAATTCGGGCTTGGTAGCCATGAGCTTGTCGTAACGAACTTCCTTTAGTCCGCCTACATAACCGGTGTGGTAACGATAAAATTTCTTCTCGAGCTTTTTGCCGGTGAGAACAACTTTGTCACAATTAATAACGATAACATAATCACCCGTGTCAACGTTTGGTGTAAATGTGGGCTTATTCTTGCCACGAAGAATCATAGCAACTTGGCTTGCAAGTCTACCAAGAGACATGCCGGTAGCATCCACTACATACCATTTTCTTTCAACGTTTTCGGGTTTTGCCATATATGATTTCATGGTAAATCCTCCAATTTTTTATCGATTCTTTTGAGTCGGAGGGGCTAGTTCTTTCTCAAAAATGTCGCGTGCCTAAATATAATATTATATTAAACAAGATAAGTCAAACAAAAATACGCAATTTTTCCTTAAAAATTATATTTTTAATTATGGCTCATCAATATATTCCACACTTTTTAGTGTAAGGCCACAAGCTGGATAGGTTTTGCCACCCTTTTTGCGACTGCCGGTAAGGAGCATTTCTTCGATGGCGTTTTCGGGAAGTTTGCCCTTTCCGATGAAGTAAAGGGTGCCAACGATAATCCTAACCATATTATACAAAAAGCCATTGCCTGTGATTTCAAATATAATCTCGTCGCCACTCTCAATTATATCAAGAGAGTATATTTCGCGTTCGGTGGAGTTGATGGAACTCCCTGTTGAGCAGAATGCCTTGAAGTCGTGCTTGCCAACAAGTGCAAGTGACGCTCTCTTCATTTTTTCGACATCGACAGGTGGCAGTATGCGAGCATAAAACCTGTCCTTTAGGGGCGAAGCGCTCTCACTAACATAGCTTTTGTAGATGTAGGTTTTGCGTTTTGCAGAGTATTGCGCGTGGAAATCATCACTCACTCTAAACAGCTTTTGGAGTTTGATGTCGTCTGGCAAAAGGCTGTTGATAGAGTACATTGTGGAGCGAGTGTTTAGCTCCTTATCCCAGTCAAAGTGTGCCACTTGACCAAGCGCGTGTACACCACTATCCGTCCTACCACTTGCTACAATGACCACCTTTTTGCCAAATACGATTGCCATTGCGTCCTCAATTTTTTGTTGCACGCTCATGGCATTTTTTTGTCTTTGCCAGCCAGAGTAAGCTGTGCCATCATACTCAACAACCATCGCGTAGCGCATTAATATAACCCCCAAAAGTTATTGTTTATGGCTACTACAAGAGTGATGAATACACCTGTTATCAAGGTTGCGACAAGGTCGCCCCAGCCCAGTTTTGCTTGCTTATATTTTGTCCTATTGGGAGTTGCATTGTAGCACCTTGCATCAAGGGCAAGTGCAAGCTCGTCAGCGCGTCTGAACGCAGATACAAAAAGTGGGATAAGTACAGGGAGAAGTGCCTTTGCGCGCTTGAAGACTCCACCCCTATCAAAGCAAGCTCCCCTTGCCTTTTGCGCCATCATAATCTTGTCCACTTCTTCCATCAAAATGGGGATAAAACGGAGTGCAATTGACATTATGATTGCTATATCGTGGGTGGGAACTTTTATAAGTTTTAGGGGGTACATCAACGACTCCATACCGTCAGTTAGCTCCATTGGAGTTGTGGTGTAGGTCAAAAGTGATGAGCCCATGACAAGGAAGATTAGCCTTAAAGCAAGATTTATGGCAGTCAGCACGCCACCACTTGTGATGGAGAGTCGCCACCAAGACCAATATACCTCGCCTTCTGCATTTGCAAAAAGGTTGATTATGCTCATCAACACAACAATAAATATAATCGCTTTTATGCTCTTTAGTACCTTGAGAACTGGAACTCGGGATACCAAAGTTACCAAAAGAATGAATACTACAACTGGGATATATGCAAGCAAATTGTCTACCAAAAATACCATTACGATAAAGGCAATGGTAAGCAGTAGCTTTGCCCTTGCATCAAGGCGATGCACTACGGAATTGCTTGGATAGTATTGACCAAAGCTCACATCTCTCATAGCACACCTCCCAAAAGGCTGATGAGTTCAGCTTGAGTTAATGGCGTACCTTGTAGGTCAATGCCCCTATCCTTGAGTAGCTCTTTTACCCTAACGGTATGTGGGGCTTGGAGCCCAGTTTGAGAAAGCAATTCCTTGTTCGCAAAAAGCTCTCTTGGGGTGGTGTCGTAAAGTAACTTGGAGTCGTTTAGCACGATTACGCGATTGCAATACTCGGCAATTTCGTCCATGTTGTGGGATATCATAATGACCGTCTTAACATAGCTCTTTTTTAGCTCGGTTACAAGGTCAAGTATCTCCCTTTTGCCCTGTGGGTCAAGCCCTGCTGTGGGCTCGTCAAGCACAAGCACTTCGGGACGAGATGCAATGATACCGGCAATAGCCACTCTGCGCTTTTGCCCACCACTCAATTCAAATGGAGATTTTTCTGCCACTTCGTCATAGTTGATGCCAACAAGCTCCAAAGCATATTTTGCAAGGATATCTGCATCTTCCTTGCTCTTTCCAAAATTGATTGGTCCAAATGCAACATCGTCTTTAACGGTATCAGCAAACAACTGATACTCTGGGTATTGGAACAACATTCCCACAGCTTGACGAAGTGCGCCCAAATCGAGCTTTTTTGCGTGTAGCTCCCATTCGCCTACATAAATTTTGCCCTTTGAAATCCTAATGAGCGCATTGAAATGCTGGCATAGTGTAGACTTGCCACTACCAGTTGAGCCAATGATACCAATGGTGTCTCCATCGTTGATGGTAAAGGTTATGTCGTCCAAAGCAACCTTTTCAAACGGAGTCTTGGGAGAATAGGTATATTTTAAGTTTTCTACTTTAATTTGCATATACCCTCCACAAGCTCTTCATCTGTCAACGCAAATGGTATATCGTAGCCCTTTTCGATGAGCTCAAGCGATATACTTGATGCAATGGGAAGCTCAAGATAGGCTCTCTTAATAAGCTCTCTATCCCTAAAAATCTCTCTTGGTGTGCCTTGACCAATCAGCTCACCTTCGCTCAAAACAAATACCTTGTCTGCGCCAACTGCCTCGTCCATATAGTGAGTGATGAGTATGACCGTCATGCCCTTATCTTTGTTAAGGCGCATAGCAGTTTCCATAACTTCGGCTCTGCCTTTGGGGTCTAGCATAGCAGTAGACTCGTCTAAAATCAAAATCTCTGGTAGCATTGATAGTACACTTGCAATGGCTATCCTTTGCTTTTGTCCGCCACTCAATTTGTTGGGAGAGCGTTTGCGATGCTCACTCATATTGACAGTTTCCAATGCCCAGGTGATGCGCTCCTCAATTTCTTCTCTTGGCACGCCAAGGTTTTCGGGACCAAAAGCAAGGTCGTCCTCAATGATACTTGCTACCATTTGGTTGTCTGGATTTTGGAAAACCATGCCCACCTTTGAACGGATATCATATATTCTATCGTCGTTTTTGGTGTCAATGCCGTTTACCAAAACGGTGCCACTATCTGGCACTATAAAACCATTGAGTAGCTTTGCAAGGGTGGACTTACCACTACCATTTCTGCCAAGTAGCACACAAAAATCGCCTCTCTCAATGGAAAGGCTAACCCCCTTGACGCCACGCGCAACAAACTCATCGCTGTTTGAGCGATAGTCGTATGACACATTGTCAATGCTAATTACGATGTCTTTTTGTGCTATTTGTTCCATATACTTTGCTATTTTAACATAAGTAAGTTAAATAGACAATAAAAAAACTTAAATAAAATGCTATTTTAAGGAAGGAATCTCCCTTGCCATACTTTGATTTGTGAATGCTTTATCAAGGCTAACTTCCTTGATTACCTTTATAAAACTTGGGATTGTAACCGCTTGAGATACATCTTCAAGCTCAATTTCAAGAATGTCAAAGGAAGCAAAAAATGGGAAAACATCAACCTCGTAGGTCAGGTTGTTTTGAGCAAAAACATACCTTGTTTTTGCAATCTCGTTGAGCGATAAATCGCGCTCTTTTTGTAGCTCAAGATACCTATTTAGGTCAATTTGCCACTCATTCTCTATGCGAGCAAAGGACTCATAAGGGGCGCTCTTTTCGGTGTAGAAATATCTCTCCACTCCCCCTATCTTTGTTTTGCGAATACGCCTTGTGGAGTAGTCCTTGCTTGGCACAAGATAGCTTTGGGTGATTTCCTTTTTGGTAGCACCAAGTGAGAGAAAGACACTCTCATCGAGCTTTTCTATCAAAAATTTTCTTTCTATCTCTCTACCCATATTATGCCCTTTGTAGCTCAACATAGAATGTGGAGCCCTCTCCTACAGAAGTTATAACACCATATGCGCCAGCGGGGTGCTTGCTCATAACGGACTTGACAATGGAAAGCCCAAGGCCTGTGCCAACTTGGGCGCGCCTATGAGATTTTGATGACTTATAGTATCTATCCCAAATATGTGGGAGAATGTCAACATCAACACCTTCACCGTGGTCAATGACTTCAATCCTAACAACGCCACCTTTGATGCTTTCTCTTACGATAACCTTCTTATCTTCGCCAGCATAGTTGACTGCATTATTAATAAGGTTATATATAACTTGGACTATCTTATTTTCGTCAGCAAGCACAAATGCCTTTTCGTCATGCTCAAACTCAATGGAGTAACCCATATGCTCAATGAGCTTAGAGTGTCTACCAATGAGAGCATCAAGCACTTCAACGATATCAAAGCGAGTAAGGTTGAGTTCATCGTTGCCCTCTTGCTCCTTTGACAAAGTGAGCATATCGTTGACAAGGGTTGTAAGGCGAGTGGCTTCGTCAATGACAACTTGTAGATTGTCTGGTGTAGCCTCGTTGGGAATGTCGCGCATAAGCTCGGCATAGCCCTTGATGAGGGTAAGTGGTGTGCGTAAGTCGTGGGACACATTGGCAATCAGCTCGCGCCTATAATGCTCAACTTCACTAACTTCCTTTTGAGCTTCTTGCAAGCTGTCGCGTAGCTCATTGATTTCCCTAAAGCCTGTGCCTGTGATTTTAAGGTCTGCGTTACCGGAGGCAATTTCCTTTGCCTCTGCTGTAAGCTCAATGATGGGAGATGATACTTCGTTACTAATCCTATAACTCAATATCGCTGCAAGGAAAGCAGTGAGCA
>JAFXIB010000089.1 GCA_017533505.1 Clostridia bacterium
AAACTTCTCTTTTACTAGCGTAAAAATTTGAAGCATTTAATTCTCAAAAAAATTAACTGTCCTTTTGCAAGGACTTGTGTGTTTTGTGTTATTTAACACTAATTCTCGCTTCTTACTGTCTGTTCAATTTTCAAGGTACATTCAAACTGTCCATCGCGGACAGCCTTTATATAATATACCAAAAGATTTTAGGTGTCAACAAATTTTTTATAATTTTTTAAAAATTTTTTAATTTATTTTTTTACACCCTTTTCGGCATATTTTTAAGGCCTTTAGTTTATGGCATTATACCACAATATTTTTAAAATGTGTAACTAAATCATATAGTTTTATAAATTTTTTATATTTATAATTGGGTTAACAAATCTTTAACAATATATTATTATATTATTGATATCAAATCTAAAGGGGTAATTATGGTTAAGATTTTGGTTGTTGAAGATGACAGAGCGCTAAATGGTCTTGTGGCTACATGCTTAAGAGATAACGGCTATGATGTAAAAAGCTGTTATGATGGCGTGCAAGCACTCGATGCATTGGAAAACGCACATTACTCCATGATTATAAGCGACATCATGATGCCAAGAATGGATGGCTTTGAGCTTGCTGAAAGCATAAGGCTCACTGACAAAACCACCCCTATCATCTTTATGAGCGCAAAAGATGATAAGCCCTCAAAATTATATGGCTACAAAATTGGCATTGATGACTACATTACCAAGCCTTTCGATATTGATGTGCTTGTCATGAAGGTTGCTGCTGTGTTAAGACGCGCTCAAATCGAAAACGACAAAACCATATCTATTGGCAACTTTACCATGAATGCTGATGAACATACAGCAACACTTGACGGCGAAGATATAACTTTAACCGTAAGAGAATTTGATATTCTATTTAAGTTTTTATCCTATCCTAAAAAGACATTTACAAGATCAGCGCTAATGGAAGAGTTTTGGGATTATGATAGTTCTGCCACAAGTAGAACCGTTGATGTATACATTGCAAAAATAAGGGAAAAAACCAAAGATGCAACTGGTTTTGAAATTCAAACCGTGCATGGACTTGGCTACAAGGTGGTACTAAAATGAGTGGACACAACAAAAACAAAAAACTCTACAACCTTTTAGGCTATATTATATTTTTTATTACTTTTGCTGTAATTATTACAATATCAATTGCAGTATTTGTTGCTGTTAATCGAGAGTTTCAAGGCAATAGTACTGCGCTTGCTATAATTATGATACTCACCATACTTTTCCTTGCAGGAGTATGTACACTAATTGACTATTTTAGAAGAAAAATAACCATACAAAACCCCGTCAACAAAATACTTGATGCGACAGAGCGACTTGCAGAGGGAGATTTTAGCGTTAGACTTGACACCGACCACGCATATGGCAAATATAATGACTATGACCTTATAATGGAAAACATAAATGTTGTAGCACGAGAGCTTGGTAAGTCCGAAATTTTGAAATCTGACTTCATATCCAATGTATCCCACGAAATCAAAACTCCCATTGCGATAATACAAAACTATACTACACTCCTCCAATCAAAGCATATTAGCGAAGAAGAAAGGAATGGGTACGCAAAAATTGTTCTTGAGGCATCCAAACGACTAAATAACTTGGTTACAAATATTTTAAAGCTAAACAAATTAGAAAACCAATCTATCACAACAGAATGGGAAAAAGTTAACATCGTTAGTGTACTTGAAGAATGTATTATCAGCTTTGAAGACATCTTAGAAGAAAAAGAACTTGAACTAAATGTAGATATTGATGACTGCGAAATTATATCATCAAAAACCTACCTTGAGCTTATTTTCAACAATCTTATTTCCAATGCAATAAAGTTTACTGATAACGGTGGCAAAATAAGCATATTATCAAAGGCAACAGCTGATGGTGTAGAAGTAAGCGTATCTGACACCGGCTGTGGTATCTCAAAGGATGCTGGCGCACACATTTTTGACAAGTTTTATCAAGGTGACACCTCTCACTCTGGAGAAGGTAATGGTCTTGGACTATCCCTTGTAAAAAAGGTCATCGATGTGCTCGGTGGCACAATAAATGTACAAAGTGAAGTGGGTGTTGGCTCTACTTTTACTATAAGACTAAAGGGCAGAAATGAATAAAAACCATAACCATAAATTTGATATAAAAGGTTGGCATCTTGCCATACTATATCCACTAACAATTCTATCGATTGTTGGCTCTTTAGTTTTGCTTACAATTAATATTGATAGCAACTGGGTAGATATAGCATCTTACATCGTTTTTTGTATTGCTGCTCTTTCTCTTGGCTTATCTATATATACATTTGTTAAATTTGGGCCCACCATTGCAAAAAACATAGAAAAATGGCTACGAAAAAATGCTTTTATAGACCGCTTGTTTGCTCATTATGACTTCCGTACCATAGTGTTTAACACCATCAACTTTATAATTAATATCGGCTATGTTGTATTCAATGCAATAATCGGCATTGTATCAAAATCGGTATGGTATGGTTCACTTGCTGCATACTATCTTATCCTAACTATTATGCGCGGTGTTATAGTTATGTATCACGGCAAAAATGCCCTACTTAAAATTAAGCGTCCCGAAGAATACGAAAGTATGAGCGATAAACAAGTTGAACTTCGTCTATATCGCCTAAATGGTGTGCTTTTGATTTTACTTCCTATTGCCTTGTCCTTTGTTATCCTTGATATGGTACAAAACGGCTCGGCTTTTGTAAAATGGGGTTGGACGGTGTTCGGTTTTGCAGCGATAGCTTTCTACAAGGTTATTGCATCCATAGTACAAATTATAAAATCACGCAAAAAAAGTGAAGACTATACTATTTATGGCTTGAGAAACATTGGCTTTGCAGCTGCTCTTGTAACAATATTGAGCTTGCAAACATCACTACTACACTCATTTGGCTCTACTGACTTTAATTCAGCTTACGCAAATGCAGCAACTGGCGCTGGTGTATGTGCCGTTACTGCTATAATGGGCGCTATCATGATAATCGGCTCATCAAAAAAAATTAAACTACTAAATATAGAAGAAAAGGAACATCAAAACACAAATGAACAATAAGGAAAAATTTGAATATACCTATACTGCCCTATCAGAAAAAGAGCGTCAAGAAGTATTGAGCATAAAAGACAACTATACTCCTACTCCTCATAAAAAAGAAACAAAGCTTGAACGCTTGAGAAAATTGGACAACAAAGTAACAAACAATGCCACCATAATTGCTTTGATATTAAGCATACCCGGGGTATTGATTTTTGGTACTGGCATAACTATGGTTTTAGAGTGGAATTTGATTATATGGGGAATCATTGTTGGGATTATTGGCGCTATACCAATAGCTCTTGCATATCCTGCTTACAAATATGTGTTGAATAAAAACAAGAAAAAATATGGGGCAGAAATACTAAAACTATCAGAAGAACTTTTGGAAATCAAAAATAAATAAAGGAATACAAAAGGCGACCTAAAATTGGTCGCCTTTTTCAAAACTTTAACAAAACTTAACGAAACATTTACAAGTCTTTATTTTTTCTTTTACATCCAAATCATATAATTTACTTGTAAAAACAAAACAAGGAGACACAATAAATATGAACCAACAAGAATACGCAAAAAAGATAGCACAAAGTTACCAAGAAAAAACAATTACTCCAGTAGACACTCTCAAAAAAATGGATAGAAAAATCAAGCGTCCAGCAAATATTTTTGCATATACATTTGGCACAATTTCTGCATTAGTACTTGGCGTAGGTATGTGCCTTGCTATGAAAGTTTTGGCTGATCTTATGGCATTAGGTATTGTTATTGGCGTAATTGGCATTGCAATGTGCTTGCTAACATACCCAATATACAAAAAAATACTAACTTCTGCAAAAAAGAAGAATGCAAGCGCAATAATCAAACTTTCAAACGAAATTTTAAATGCATAGGTTAAATAATAAAAAAGCAGGTAGCTGGCTACCTGCTTTCATTTTATCTTATTCTTCTTCGCTGAAATCTTCCTTGCCTACGCCACAAAGGGGGCAAACAAAATCTTCTGGTAGATCGTTCCAAGCTGTAGCTTCAATACCATTATCTGGATCGCCTACTGCTTCGTCATAAACCCAACCACAAATGTTACATACATACTTCATAGAAAGTTCCTCCAATTATTGTATTTTTTCAAAATCTACTGCACCATGTTTACATAATGGGCAGATGAAATCTTCTGGTAGTGGATCGCCTTCATAGACATAACCACAAATCTTGCAAACATAACCTTTCTTACCATCAACTTGGGGCTTTGGCTTTACATTTGCGTGATAGTAAGCATAGGTCATAGTTTCTCTGTCAGAAATAACTCTTGCTTCGGTTACTGAACAAATAAACATACCATGAGTTTCCATATCTATATATTGCTCAACTTTAAGCGACATAAATGAATTGATGTTGCGTGGTAGGAAGATGAGTCCATTGTCAGAACGAAGGGGCTCACAGCCTTCAAACTTATCAACATTTCTACCACTTTGGAAGCCAAACTTTTCAAACACTTGGAATGGAGCATCTATTGTAAGTGTGTTGACATTCATCTTTCCAGTTTGCTTGATGATATGATGTGAATAGTTCTCTTTGTTGATAGTTACGGCTACTCTATTTGGCATATTGGTAACCTGTGTAACGGTATTAACGATAAGACCATTATCTTTTTTGCCATCGTTTGATGTTACAACATATAGTCCATAACCAATGTTGAACAATGCACTCATATCACTCTTATTAGCTGTATCATCCCTTCTTGCTAAATACTCGCGTGATAGCTCGTCGGCAAGGCTTTCGATTTGTGAGGAGCTATCTTCATTTAGAGCAGACATAATCTTTACGGTGGCATCGGTGTATGTTAGGTTTTTGCTATTTTCAAGCATACCCTTCATAACCTTTGTTGCCATAGGTGCCCATGAGCCATTTTCAATGAAAGCTATAGTGCGATTTTGATAGTTTCTTTCGGTAAGATGCTCAATAAACTCACGCATAAATGGGAAGATGTCTGCGTTATAAGTTGTAGTTGCAAGTACAAGCTTACCATATCTAAAAGCATCTTCAACAGCTTCTGCCATATCACATCTTGCAAGGTCGTTTACAACCACTTTAGGGCATCCGTTTGCCTTGAGCTTTTCTGCAAGAAGCATAACTGCCTTTTTAGTGTTGCTATATACTGATGTGTATGCAATAACTATACCTTCCGATTCCACTTGATAGCTTGACCAAATGTCATAAAGGTTGATGTAGTAGCCAAGGTTTTCATTTAGTACTGGTCCATGCAAAGGACAGATAATACTAATGTCAAGTCCAGATGCTTTTTTAAGAAGGCTTTGCACTTGTGCGCCATATTTACCAACAATACCAATGTAGTATCTTCTTGCTTCACATGCCCAATCCTCTTCTACATCGAGAGCACCAAACTTACCAAATCCATCAGCAGAGAACAATACCTTGTCAGTTGCATCGTAGGTTACGATAACTTCAGGCCAGTGTACCATTGGAGCTGTTACAAATGTAAGATTGTGTTTACCAAGTGATAGAGTTGAACCTTCCCCTACTATAATCCTTCTATCCTCAAAATCGGTGCCAAAGAAGTTCTTCATCATTTGGAATGCCTTTTGTGAAGATACAACTTTTGCATTAGGATAAAGCTTAAGGAAGTTAACAATGTTTGCAGAGTGGTCTGGTTCCATATGTTGGACGATAAGATAGTCAGGCTTTCTTGCGCCAAGCGTGTTTTGGATATTATCCAACCACTCATGGGTAAAGTTAGCATCTACTGTATCCATAATAGCAATTTTGTCATCAATGATTGCATATGAATTGTATGACATGCCATTTGGTACAACATATTGTCCCTCAAACAAATCAACCTTGTGGTCATTTACGCCAATATACTTGATATCGTTTGTGATTTTCATATCAAAATCCCCTTGAATATTGTTCTTATCTATTATAGCATATCTTTAATTGGAATTAAAGATATTAATCCAAAATTTTTCCATCAGTTGAAATTGTTACAACTTGCCATGGTATAAACTTGCCACTATCCTTGAGAGCGCGCTTAACAGCACTCTCAATACCACCGCAGCAGGGAACCTCCATTCTTACTACTTTTACACTCTTAATATCATTGTTACTGATGATAGCAAGGAGCTTATCATAGTAGTCGCCGGCATCAAGCTTTGGGCATCCAATTAGTGTAATATGGTTTCTTATAAAGTCGTTATGAAAGTTACCATAAGCATATGCCGTACAGTCTGCTGCAATGAGCAAGTTTGCTCCATCAAAGTAAGGTGCATTGACCGGCACAAGCTTTATTTGACAAGGCCATTGTATAAGCTGACTTTGCACGCTATCTCTTTTCAAAGGCTCTTGTGGGGCTCTCTTCATTGACTTAACATTCATACCAAGACAACCACATGGAAGTGGAGCACTCTCTGCTTTTTTGGCTTCAATCACAGCCTTTTCGTCATATTCGGGAGCTTCTCTCTCTTCAAAGCTGATTGCTCCAGTTGGACAGGTAGGCAAGCAATCTCCAAGCCCATCACAATAATGCTCACGAGTAAGCTTTGCTACTCCGTTTACCATTTCAATAGCACCCTCGTGACAAGCTGTTGCACAAGCACCACATCCATTACATTTTTCTTCATCTATTTTGATTATCTTTCTTATCATATCTTTTTCCTTTCCATTAGAAACATTTACCACTTCTGCAGTCTACTGCACTTCCACCACGATAGCAAAGTTCATTTGGACACTCTTTATTCCTACTATACTCTACAATATTATTTATCGTTGTTTCGGCTATATTCATCAAGGCTTCTTCGGTTAAGAACGCTTGATGTGAGGTTACAATCACATTGGGCATTGAGATTAACCTTGCCAAAATATCATCGTCAAGTATGTGCCCAGAGTAGTCTTCAAAGAAGAAGTCTGCCTCTTCTTCGTAAACATCCAAGCAAGCACCACCTACTTTCCTTGCCTTGATGGCTTTGAGCAATGCTTCGGCATCTACAAGTGCACCACGCGATGTATTGAGTATGATTACTCCCTTTTTGCACTTTTCAAGTGATTGTTCATCTATAATATGATAGGTGTCTTCTGTCAAAGGGCAATGGAGTGATATTATATCAGCCTTTTCAAAAAGCTCATTAAGTTCGACATACTTTATATTTTCTCCATCTTCTAAACCCTCATATGGATACTTGTCATAAGCAAGAACTTTCATGCCGAATCCACGGCAAATATTGATGAATACCCTACCAATTCTACCAGTACCGATTACGCCTACCGTTTTACCATAAAGGTCACATCCAGTCATGCCGGAAAGACTAAAATTGAAGTCGCGAGTGCGAATGTATGCCTTGTGAATACGCCTAATAGATGTAAGTAACATCGCCATTGTATGCTCTGCAACTGCATATGGTGAGTATGCTGGCACCCTCAAAACATGAATTTTGCCATATGCGTACTTTATATCTACATTGTTAAATCCTGCACATCTCAATGCTACAAGATTTACGCCATAATCGACAAGCTTATCAATTACTACGCTATTAACATTATCGTTTACAAAAACACAAACGGCATCATATCCTTCTGCCAAAGAAGCTGTATCCTCGTTTAGCTTGGTTTCAAAATATTTTATGGTTATACCCTGTTCCTTTGCGTACCTATCAAAAGAAGGCTTATCATAAGGTTTGGTATCAAAAAAAGCTATTTTCATTATAAACCTCCTTGCTTTTATGCCCCAATTATAGTATATTTATAATATAAAGTATGTTGAAATTTCAACAAAAAGGGTTTTTTATGAAAAAGTATTTACCTATTCTTAAAAAATGTGCTCTATTCCATGGCATTAGTGATGATGATATCATGCGCATACTTGGTTGCCTAAAGGCAAAAGTTATTGAGCTTGACAAAAAGTATACTGTTTTTAGAGAAGGTACAACACAAAAGCATATTGGCATTTTACTTTCAGGGTCATTACATCTTATAAGAATGGATTACTATGGCAATAGGAGCATTCTCTCTGGCGTAGAAGCTGGAGAAACCTTCCTTGAAGCCTTTGCTTGCACCGAGACTGAACTTCCCCTATCCGTTATTGCAGACGAGCCAAGTGAGGTTATGATAATTGATGTAAGACATGTTTTGCACACTTGTTCCAATTGTTGTGCTTTCCACCAACATCTAATATTTAATATAATGAAAATCCTTGCTACAAAAAACATTGCTTTCCACCAAAAGATAGATATCACTTCCAAGCGCTCCACTCGTGAAAAGCTACTCACTTATCTAAACTATCAATCAAAAAAAGTAAATAGCAATGAATTCAACATTCCATTTGATAGGCAAGAACTTGCAGACTATCTTGAAGTGGAAAGAAGTGGACTATCGATGGAAATAAGCAAACTAAAAAACGAGGGCGTGATTGATAGCTACAAGAATTATTTTAAATTGATGTGATTTAATAACTGTTCGGTTTACTCGTCAGGTTTGCTTACGCAAACTAACGCATCCCCCTCGCTAAAGCGAGTGAAAGTTAGTTTTCTGTTTGTACTTTTGTTGCTACATCAACTACTGTGGCGCGGCTTAAGGAGCCACTCAAAGTTGCTTTTACTTGGCTTACCACACAACGACCTATCACGATGCCCTGTGCGTTTACAGCTGTTCGGTTTACTCGTCAGGTTTGCTTACGCAAACTAGCGCATCCCCCTCGCTAAAGCGAGTGAAAGTTAGTTTTCTGTTTGTACTTTTGTTGTTACACCAACTACTGTGGCGCGGCTTAAGGAGCCACTCGAAGTTGCTTTTGATTGGCTTACCACACAACGACCTATCACGATGCCCTGTGCGTTTACTGCTGTTCGGTTTACTCGTCAGGTTTGCCTTGGACAAGGCAAACTAGCGCATCCCCCTCGCTAAAGCGAGTGAGATGCGCTACTCCATTAGCCGAGCAAAACAAAAGGATGTACCGATGTGTACATCCTTTTGTTTTGGCGCGGCTTAAGGAGCTCGAATCCCTAACCTTTGGTTCCGTAGACCAACGCTCTATCCAATTGAGCTAAAGCCGCATATTCAGTCAACGATAGCTATTATAGACTTATCGTTGACTTTTGTCAAATGATTTTTCTCTTTTATTTATGCTATTGTTCTATTTTGCGTAAAGTTCATCAAGATATTGATAAACTGCTTCCATTGTATCCTTTGAAGTCTTGGTCCAGAAGTTGAAGTGGTAGCAATGGTTATCAATGAGCTTGGTGGAGTGCTTTTCAACAAGTGGTACTCCTGCCTTGCGAATGTTTTCGCATAGGAATTCACCTTGTCCCTTGCAGAACAAATCCTTTTCGGATAAAGTGATTACGCAAGGTGGCCACTTTTCATTAACATATGTAGATGGGCTGATTTCGTTGAAATACTCATATTCTTCCTTGTTAGAATAGTCTTCATTGAAATCAAAGTGGGTATATCCTTCTGCAATACATCTTACCATACCAAATGGAATTTTGAGTTTGAGAGAAGATACAAGGTCATAGATGCCACAGAAGCTAATAAGACCTGCTGGCTTGATTTCTGCAACGGGAAGACCAACCTTTTTGGTAAGTTCGTCGTCATATGCTGCTGCTACGCAGTAGGTTGCTGCATAAGCACCTGCAGAGTCGCCAGTAAGCACTACCTTGTCAAGATTTAAGCTATACTTTTCAGCAAGCACTTTGAGGAAGTTGAGTGCTGTGATTACATCGTATGGTAGAGCTGGGAATGCATACTTTGGAGACAAACGATAGTTGATGTTTACAACAAACCATCCTCTATCAGCATAGAGATGTGCAATACTCTTTCTGTGCTTTTTGTCGCCCTTAACAAAACCGCCGCCGTGAACATTTAGTACAACAGGCATTGGTTCAGTTGCACCTTCTTTATAGTAAATATCGCATTTGCATCTTTCGTACTCTGCGTTATAAACTATATCCTTAACACACTTTACACCCTCTTTGTTGATGTAGTTTTGGAAAGGATGGAATAGAATATCAATAGCTTTGAAAACAAATTCGCCTCTATTCATAATTGCCCCCTATTTATTTTTGGATTACTGTCAAAAATTCTGCATCGCCACCCATTGGAACTTGTGCATGAGGTAGACTTGCATTAAAGTATACGCTGTCACCAGCTCTCAAATAGTACTCTTGGTCACCAAGCATAAGAAGTAGTTTGCCCTTGAGAACATAGTTGAGTTCTTGTCCACTGTGTCTTACAAGTTCTGGTGTTACGCCTTCCTTGATGGTTACTATCATAGGCTCAAGCTCTGGGTTGATAAAATCAGAATTGAGAGAAATAAATGAATATCCTTCGTATCTCTCAATAGGTGTACCCTTGCCTGCATAAATTACAGTAGCATCGTGCTTGGTTGCACCCTTGCCAAACAAAATAACGCTTGGGTCAATTTCCAATACACCTGCGATGTTGTAAAGAATACCGATTGGGATATCGCGTTCTGCATTTTCATACTCTGCATATTCGCCAGCTGTGATACCGAGCTTTTCTGCAAAGCTTTCCACAGTGTAGTCAGAAAACTCGCGTAGGTCTTTGATTCTTGCTGAAATTTCTTGTAATTGTTTATGCTCTATCATATTCTACCTTCCATATGGAAATTGTTTGTTTTTTCTTCTTTTATCCTTCATCTTGAACTTGTATGGGTCAATTTTTGATTTTGCAAACTCGCAAAATTCGATGAAGTTACCCTCTGTCATGCTGTCGAACTTGATATAGTACATAGATGCAGCACCAGCATAGATATATACTCTATCCTTTTTGAGTGCGACCTTTTCCACTTGGTCGTAACTGCGCTTTTCGATATAGGCATCTTCGCCACCTTGTTCGTTTACGGTTATGTCAAATCCGTCCTCGTGGAAAGCAAAATCCCAAGTGGTAGTATGGCGCTTTGCATACTCCTCTGTATAGTTCTTTTTGGATACAGCAAGGTATACAACGACAGCTCCAGCCATAAGCAAAAGTGTTATCCCTGCAAGTATGGCAACTATCACTTGATTAAAAGCAAAATACATCACGAATGCACCAACAAGTAGCGCCAAAACAAGTATCAGCTCCTTGATGCCGATGTATTTGAGTAGATAATATCTACTCATTGCCATATAATCCCTTTCGGTGATTTTTACTGTCGCTTTGAATTTGTACATTAGATAAATAGTGTTGGCATAATGCCGTCTTCTACATCAAGGTTGTTAAGGTTCCAAATGTTTACATCGAATCCAAGGGTGTAACGATAGAATGTGCTATCATTGAGCATCTTGTAGGTTTGAGTTTGTGCACTATTGAAACCTGAATAGTTGGAGCCATTTCTTGTAACTATCATATCTTGGACAGCATATACAGTTTTGTAATCTGCTCCTACTATGGTATTTGTGGAGTGACCCATAAAGTTGTCTGCAAATGCCGAGTTGTAAACCAATTCTTCATCATCAATGATAGGACGATTTGAGATTGCTGTTACATCACCAAATGCGATACAACTCTTGATAAGTTGCTCGTATGATTGCCCAATGAGTGAGCCCGCAAATACGGAGTAGTATACATTGGTGGTTACTTCTTCGCCCTTGTAATCTTTGAAGGTTGTTTCGGTAACATTTGCTTCTACTTCGCCATATGATAGACAGTTTTCGATTATAGCAAATCTATTTGAACTGCTACCATAGTCATCTTCTTTGTTATAAATGCTTTCGTGGAAATCTTCTCTACCAAAAATAGGAAGGTCAGCAGTAGCTCTACCTACGAGCCCACCTGCGTACTCGCTTGCGAATACATCGCCCGATGCGTATGCGTTTCTAATAGTACCACCAGCTGCTGTTGCGTAATCAAATACATTTACACCAACCAATCCACCAGCCGTCCTTGCCTTGGCTTTGCCAGTTGAATAGCATCTTTCAATTGTGCCACCTGTAAAGTTGTATGAAACCAAACCACCTGCTATTGCTGGGTAGGACAATGAGCCCTCTACATCACCCATTGCAAAACTTCTGGAAATAGCACCGTTGTTGTATCCAACCAAACCACCTGCGTATCTACCACGCACATATGCAATAGAGTTGGAACTGGTAAGTGTACCACTCAAAATATACCCTACTGCTCCACCAAGATAAACATTGTCTGCATTGGACTCGGATGTAATCTTGCCTTCGCTTGATACACCAGTTACGGTTGCTTCTTCAATAAGGCCAACAACACCACCAAAATAGGTAGATTCAGTAGGTTCTGCATAGCTACCAAACAAGCTATCCCACATGTTTCCGGTATAGTCGATTTCAAGGTTGATGATGTTACCCACTGATGAACAATGAGAAATGCTTGATTGATATGCCCAACCTACTACACCACCAATATAGAAACGAGATACATCGCCATCAACTTGGATACGATAGTCAACCAAGTTAACATTCTTTATAGTGCCACTAACTTTACCAAACAAACCAACAGGAAGATAGTTGAACTCTGGGTCTTCATCATAGTTGGTTAGGATAATTTCCATACCACTAATAGTATAACCATTACCATCAAATGTGCCAGTGAACTCTTCACCTACGCCACCAGCGATTGGAATCCAGCTGTTTGCATACTTTACTTTGAGCTCATCAGCCTTTTCTTGCATTTGCTCTGGTGAATCAAAATCATCTGGATCCAATGTGTGCTCGCTTGCAAATGCGTAGTGGTCAAATTGAGAAAGGTCTATATTTGCAACAAGTGCGTAGTCCCCAGCAAGATTGCCATTGATGCGTTGAAGATCTTCTGCTGTTGCAATTTTGGTAACTGACTTTGCAATCCACTTTGCATATATTGTTGTGTTGCGTGTGAATGTATAGGGGAATGTGAGCTTTGTGCCAGAAAAATCAGAGCTCAAATACCAGCCAGCAAAATCGTATCCTGGCTTGTATGCAGAGTTAGGAGTGGGTACAGCATTTTCTTCAAGTACGCGAACTTCGATAGGGTCAATAACTTGCTCGGTACCTGTGTGGAAAGAGATAACATAGCTCATTGCTACATCACCTTCATCGTTTTGGATATCGTTGTTGAGGGCAGAAGCCTCCCCTGAAACACATCCTGCAAGGCATAATGCCAGTGCAAGCACCATAATTGTTGATATTAAGATGACCCTTAAATTACGCATACACGCACCCCTAAAATATTATATACGCGTATATTGTAACATAGGCGCGCGAGTAAATCAAGTACTAATTTTAGGAGTTCAAAAATAATTAGCTGATGCTATCCAAAATATGTTGGCAATAGTGCTTTGCTACATTGACTTCGCCATAGCACTCTATACCCTTAAAAAAGGCGTTTGAGTTGACTTCGCAAACATAATTTACGCCGTCCTCATCTGTCAAAAAATCTATACCACAGTAATCCAAATTTAGAGTTTTGGATACCTTAATTGCAATTTCTTCCATATCTTTGCTTATAGTGGTTTTTTGACCAACACCACCAAGCTCGATGTTGGAGCGATAGTCTTTTTGGTTAACACGAAGCATACTTGCAACAACTTTTGAGCCAATTACAATTACCCTTGTATCAACCCCACGAGCATATGAAATATATTTTTGGTAGAGATGAGATGTTGTTCTAAAATTCTCCACCATCTCCTTTAGTCGCTTTTTACTCTCAATTAGGAACACCCCTTCTCCACGAGATTGCTTGTTGATTTTGAGTATCAAAGGTAGGCCTAACTGCTCTATGATATAATCCAATTCTTCATCGGTTGCCTTTGCTGGCAAATAACTAAAAGTAGATGGTAAGGTTTTAGGTTGATTGACAATTCCATCAAGCGCAATATAAGTGAGCATTTTGTCGTCACAAACTTCAATGGCGCTTGAGCCGTTAAAAAGCCTTACACCCCTATTTTCGAGTGCGCGTGCCGTATAAATATCCTTGTCCAAAAATACACAAAAATCTATGCCAGTTGGAATGTTGCTGGGCATATTCTTAACAATAGGAACATCAACACCAAGCTTTCTAAACTCTTCATTTAGTCTTTGAGCTTGATGCTCCCCTATTCCACTGAATGCATTGATTAGAATTATGCCCTTTTTCATATTAAATCTTTTTCCAAGTAGATGGAGTAAACAACAATAACAATGGGAACAATTCCAATCTACCTGCGAGCATATCCAATGATAGTATAAGCTTGCTAAAGATAGAATAGCCAGCATAGTTTCCAGTTGCACCAACCAAATCAAATCCAGGGCCAATATTATTGAAGCATGCAACAACGGCCGAAAGGTTTGTTTCCAACCCACCATAGCCTTCAATAGAGATAAGCAGTAATGATAGAACTATTATGCCCACATAAGCAACAAGATATGTTTTTGTGTTACGGATTGTATCCTCGGACAATATATCTCCATCCAGTTTTGTTTTGATAACTTGGCGAGGATGCAACATTTTGCGCATATCTGTATATGATGACTTCGTAAGAATAATCACTCTTGAAATCTTAAATCCACCAGCAGTCGAACCAGCGCAAGAGCCAATAATCATCAATAAGAACAGCAATATCTTGCTAAATATTGGCCAGCTGTTAAAATCGGCTGTTGAATAGCCTGTTGTTGAGATGATTGTATTAACTTGGAAGAATGAGTATCTTATAGCTTGGCCAAAGTTTTCATACAAACTCATTATGTCAAGAGCAATCAACAGAGTGAATAAAACAATGATTATAAAGTATACTCGAACTTCTTCCATCTTGAGAATTTCGGTAAACTTGCCTATCAAAATTAGATAGTAAACATTGAAGTTGATACCAAACAGCAACATAAAAACAGCAATAACCATTTCAAAATAGGTGCTGTTGTAGTGAGCAATAGATGTATTCCAAACGGCAAAACCACCAGTACCGGCAGTACCTACTGCATTACAAATTGCATCAAATACAGGCATCTTACCAGCAACCAAAAAGATAAAGCATGCAACTGTTAGCGCAGCATATATGGCATATAGTATGCGTGCCGTAAATTTCATTTTTGATACAAGTTTACCTACATTTGGACCTGTGGACTCTGCACGCAAAATATGGATACTTGAGCCATCTTGTGTAGGCAAGAAAGCAAGCACAAAAACAAGTATTCCCATGCCACCAATCCAATGCATAAAGGAGCGCCAAAACAGCATTGAGTGCGAAAGAACTTCAACATCTTTAAGTATACTTGCACCAGTTGTAGTAAATCCTGATACAGACTCAAATAAGGCATCTATATAGCTTGGTATTTCTCCACTTATTGCAAATGGAATAGCACCTATGATAGACATAAGCACCCATGCAAGAGATGTAATAACAAAACCTTCTCTTGCTTGCAATATTGTATTTTTAGGCTTCAAAAATAAGATTGTTGGGATACTAATAACAAGCAAACAACCTGCAGGCAACAAGAAATAAAGCCATTGACCTTCCTTATAAATAAGGTCCACAATGATTGGGAAAACCATCAATATGGCTTCAAGTAAAAGTATTCTGCTTAAAACATTTACAACTGCTTTGTAGTTCATATCTATCTGACTATATCTTCCAATCCACTGACATTCTTTTCGGTTGTAACAATCAAAACTCTATCTCCAATCATAAATGAAGTATCGCCGGTTGGAATGATAAACTCTCTATCTCTAACAATGCCATTTACAAGATAATTCTTTTTGATGTTTAAATCTCTTAATGGTACATTAATGTGCTCAAAATCATTGTCGACAGGGAATTCCAAAGCTTCTACCTTATCATGGATTTTGTAAAGTTGATTGATTCGTGCACCTTCGTAGGTTAATTCTCTTACAAAGCGAACAATTGATGATGCAATAACTATTCTTGGGCTCACAACAGAATCCAAGCCTAAATGGCTAACCATTTGTCCAATGGTGGGACGGTCTACCTTTGTGATAACCTTTGCAACCTTCTTCCTTGAAGCATAAAGAGAAACAATGACATTTTCTTCGTCCATACCAGTTAGTGTAACAACAGCATTGCACTTATCAATTCCCTCTTCGTCAAGGACTTCGTGGTCGGTGCCGTCTCCATTCAAAATGGTAGCTTCTGGTAGTTCTTCGCTGAGCCACTCGCAACGCGCTTCATCCTTTTCAATAATCTTTACAGCCACCTTGCGCGCAATAAGTTCTTTTGCAAGATAATATGCAATCTTGCCACCACCAACAATAAATACACTACGGGCGCGTCTGCGGAACACCTGCATCTTTTTGGAGAAGTTGGTTATTTCCTTTTCGCTTGCAGTGATATGAACAATGTCATTTTCTTGGATAACAAAATCACCGCGTGGAATATAAACTTTATTTTCCCTTACAACCATGCTAAATAATGCCTTGACATTAAAGTCACGCATAATTTCCATGACCGACTTGCCAATCATGGGGTTTTCCTTTTTGACTTTGAGCTCTATCATAACAGCTGCGCCGTCAGCAAAGGTTTCTACATTGATAGCTGATGGGAAGGATAAAATCTCTGCAATTTCTTGGGCAGTACGGAGTTCAGGGTTAAACCACATATCAAGGTCAAGCTCACCTTTCATGTACTCCATTTCCATGAAATACTCTGGGTCTCTAACACGAGCAATAGTATGTGATACGCCCAGCTTTTTTGCAAGCATGCAACAAAGAATATTAAGTTCGTCACGAGATGTACATGCAATAACAAAGTCAGCAGTTGATACTCCTGCCTCTTCCAAAATCATTCTGTCAGCGCCACCACCACATACGCCCATAACATCGTAGCGATTGACTATCTGCTCTACAATTTTAGGGTCTTTATCCACGATAACGATATCGTGCTTTTCCTTGGAAAGTTTATCTACAAGTGTTGCGCCAATTTTGCCTGCGCCTACAATAATAAGTCTCATATAACTCCTTTAATCCAAACTTTTCCTTACTGATTATTTTATCATAGTAAAAAAATATGTCAACAATTTTAATCAATGTGTGCGTATGCGCCTATGCGCGCAGTTACCTTTGCGACCAATGTAAAAAAGAGATATGATATCTCTCTTAAAACCCAATTTTGTTTTGAAGTGCATAGCGTAAAATGGCATAAACTGTCTTGGCGTCCTTGATGTCTCCTGCCATAACCATCTTCAAAGCTTCAACAAATGGCATGCGTACAGTATCCAAAAACTCATCCTCATCAAGATGCTTTTGTTGTGTTTTAAGTTCAGTTGCTAAAAACACATAAAGTGGCTCGTTTGTGTATCCAGGTGTTGGATATAGGATACCGAAGGGCTCAATTTTACCAACAAGTCCAGTTTCTTCCTCAAGCTCCCTTTTTGCTGTTAAAATGGGCTCTTCACCTTCTTCCAACTTGCCAGCAGGAATCTCCAAAATACTTTCGCGATAAGCATATCTATACTGTCTTACAAGGTAGATATAGCCATCGGCATCAACAGCAAGAATACCTGCTCCACCCCTATGCTCAACATATTCTCTTGTGGCATATTTTCCATCTGGGAGCATAATGTCGTCTACACAAAGGTTCAAAATTTTTCCTTTGTAAATGTACTTTTTGTTAACTTCTTTTTCGATATATTCCATAATATTGCAATATTTTGGGCTGGTATCAACCAGCCCATTGTTTAGTTTATTTTAGATTTAAGTCTATTTGATAAGGAATGTCTTTATCTCAAATGGCTTGAATGTAACATTCTCAAGACTTGCTTCACCTATGACTTCTTCAATCATATTGGTTTCGTAAACCTTGCCTTCAAGGGTTGTTGAAATGGTTGCAGTTCTGGTCATTCCAGTATCTTCATATACACGGACAACAACACCTTCACCACTTTCTGCGCGCTTAACGGTTTCCACTACGATATGGCTATCGCTTGATGTAAATACTGATGCAATATCAACTGCTTTGTCGGTAATAAACAATCCATTATTGTAGCGATATGCAATCTTTTGTACATTTGCTTGATTGTAGTTACCAGCGTGTGGATAGATTGCATATTTGATGGTATGTGTACCACGGTCTGCAGTTGGATCGGGATATACAGGTGAGCGTAGAAGGTTAAGACTGAATAGTCCTTCCTTTACTCTCCAACCATACTTACCACCAGTGAGCATAGCATAACCTTCTTCTTCGTTGGATACATCAACCCACTTGTGAGCGCAAATTTCAAATTGAGCCTTTTCAACCTTGGTTTCATTCTTGGTTGAACGCTTTAGATTACCCATTTGAATGTCGCAAGTTACTTGGTCAGCAAATACTCTTGGTCTAAATTCTGCGCGTAGCATCTTGTGAGTTTCGTTCCAATCAACGATGGTTTCAAAATCTACAAGTGGGCAACCAAGTCTCAAAATAACCTTTTGGACAATCTTGGACTTGCCATACTTATATATGTTTTCGCGCACGATTTGACCATCGCTTACAATTACATTATTATCAACCAAGCGGAATTCTGCTGGAGCCTTCTTGGTATAGTTGATGTCAATATCCCATGCGTTGTAGTGCAATCTCTTGTCATCGTAAACATTGAGCTTGTTGAGATATCTGCCAACATGTTCCTTTTCGGTCTTCTTTTCATATAGGCTTGTGATGTTACCAGCCTTATCAAAGGTTAGACGATATACATCGTTTTCAATGGTATCATCGGTATAGCTAAATGGTGATTTTTCTGGAGCAACATATGGGGTGAGTGCAGCACTACCATAAGCAGGGACATCAACAACATACCACTTATCTTTGTAGCACTCAAGTCCCTTTGCTGGCTCGGAGTTAAAGTTGATAGCATATGGTACTTCTGCCTTTGGAGCGAGGAAGCTTAAGATATCATCACGAATTACAGCAAGCTCATGGAGCATCTCTTGGTATCTTGCTTGTGACTCTACATAAACACGGTGAATTGAGCTTCCTGGGATAATATCGTGGAATTGATAAAGGAGAACTTCCTTCCAAATTTCATCAAGCTTTTCCTTGGGATATGCGTAACCCTTGAGCGTAGCAATGGTTGCCAAAAACTCAACATTATGGAGCATAAACTCTATCTTACGGTTGCCCAACTTGTTGTTTGATTGAGTGGTATATGTACCTTGGTGCTTCTCAAGATACAACTCGCCTTTGTGTCTAACAAGCTTATCTTTATCTTCTCTGATTTTATCAAAGCAGTCAATGGCATTTGCAAACTTTACCTTTGGTAGGCCCTTCATATTGCCAGCATGTTTGAGCATTTCGATGTGTCCTTCGCCAGGTCCACCACCACCATCGCCAATACCATAGAGCATACCGAAGTTTTTGACCTTATCCTTTTCGGGGAAGTTCTTGATTGCATTGGAGAAGCTCCATGCTGTACCTTCGGAGTTGTAAGTTTCGTCTGGTGGCATATGTACGATAACTTCGGAGTCGTCTATACCTTCCCAAATAAATGTACGATGTGGGAACTTGTTGTGTTCGTTCCAGCTGAGCTTGATGGTTTCAAAATAGTCCATACCACACTTTTTGAGAATTTGTGGAAGGTTACCACTGAATCCAAATACATCTGGTAGCCAGCACATACGCATTTCCTTGCCAAACTTTTCAAGCCAATACTTTTTGCCATATAGGTTTTGACGGATAAGCGACTCACCACTTGTAACATTGGTATCACACTCTACCCACATGCCACCTTGTACTTCAAGTTGACCGCGTACAACGGCTTGCTTTAGCTCTTCAAACAACTCTGGATAGCGTCTTTCAATCCACTCAAATTGTTGTGGTTGGCTGGCACCAAAGATAAAGTCTGGGTAACGCTCCATGTTGCGTAGTTGGGTTGCAAATGTACGAGCAGCCTTTCTCTTGGTTTCACGGATAGGCCATAGCCATGCAAGGTCAAGGTGAGCATGTCCTGTTGCATAAATGGTAAATGGTGATTCTTCGCCAACTTGATATTCTGCTTCAAACACCTTTTTTGCCTCTTCCAAATTGCCCTTTGCAGCAAGGCCTAATCCCTTACGCAATGACTTCTTGATAGAAGCACGTTTTGCACTATCACAATCATCATCGGTTGCTTGGAAAACAAGTGCCAATGCATCATAGTAAACTGATTTATATTCTTCGTTGATAACAACGATATCGGCTTGTCTAAACATTGCAGGTTTATCAATGTCGCCAAGTGGATGGTTGTTACCACAGTCCATCCATAGGTCAATGGCTTCGCCACCTTCTGCAGAATCGGTTAGTTCGTAGAGCTTTTTACCCTTTGCTGGTTGCGCAAATTCTACAACTGCTGATAGGTAGGTTATTGCACGACTTGGTGTGCCATTTGGTGTATACACACAACCTTCGCCACCAATAGCAAACAAGGCACCTACCTTCTTACCCTTGGCGCTTTCTGGAATTTGTCCTTTGAAATGGAACCATGCGCACTCATAACATTTTTTAGATAAACTTGACCTGTCTTTATAGTGCGATAGGACAAATCTTCCTTTTCTTCAAATTCAACAGGCTCGTTTGTAGGAGAATATTCTGCGCTTAATGTTCCTACCTTTGTATAACACTTTGATGCAAGTTTGAGTAGGTTAGCATCAAAGCCACTTCCAAAAATAAACCTGACAATATTAGATGCCTTCATTTCATCCTCCAATTTTAATTGTAGCAATAAGCCCACAATATTTATTATATTATACTATGCACGCGCGTAAATTGCAATATGCAATTTTTAAGAGCTGTTTTATGGTAAATAAAAAGCCCTGTTTTGATTAAAACAGGGCTACACATTTAATTATCAGCAATTACTACTCGGCGCTTTCTGCTTCTTCCGCTGCAATCTGCTCGGCTGTCTTGATGAGCCTACGATATGCATTGGCTCTATGGCTTACAAGATAATATACTGCAAACCCTATTGCGCCAGCACCAACTACAGCAATGGAAACCCAGAGTATCCACAAGTTGTTTTGCTTGCTACTCTTTACTCTTTCCCACATCTCAATGGTTGACGCATTTCTTTCGCCAAAGTCTTTCATAACACCAAGGTTAGCATTGGACTTAATGTCTGGATATCTACGCTCGTCGCCAAAGAATTCTTCGGCATCGTACTCATTCTCTTCCAAAATTGCAAGGGCTTCTTCGCTTGCCATAAACACATCCTTGTCAATGGCTGATGTATATCCAATTGCCATAGCATTGCGCATTGCGATATCTGGACGGCATACATAGTCGATGAACATATATGCTGCCTTTACATTTTGTGCGCCCTTGAGCATAACCCAGCCGTCAAACCAAATGTTGCCACCAATTTCTGGCACAAAGTAATCAAGATTTTCACCATCTTCCATTGCCCACAATGCATCTCCTGACCAAGCAAGGTCGACATATGCTCTGTTTGATGTCATTTGAGCCTTACCGAAGTCTACTTCGTAGCCTTTGAGAGCATCGCTTTGCTCCAAAAGAACTTGCTCAACTGCTTGTAAAAGTGTGTCATCAACGGTGTTGATTAGCTCTTGAACACTCAATGTTTCGTATCCAGCTGGTAGTCTATCCAATTCCTTAAGACGCATTACTGCTGCAACATAGCTATCACGAATTGAGTCCTTCATCAAAATCTTTTCTTCAAGCTCTGGATTGAGCGCACTATTCCAAAGTAGTCCATATCCCTCTGCCAAATCAGCTTCAGTTACAACATCAGCATTATAAAGGATGCCAAGCGTTCCCCACATATATGGTACAAAGTAATCAGCCATTCTTTCGTCCTCGCCAACACCAGGAACCTTGATGTGTGTGAATACTTCGTTTACCTTGTCATAAATATCAGACTCAACATTTTGGTAGGTTGATATCTTGGAGTAATCTAACTTTTGGAGATATCCACCCTCCATTAGCTTTTGTATAGCGTACTCTGATGGACATACAAGGTCAATGACTTCTTCGCCCTTTTCAACCGTTGTAAGCATAATTTCGTTGGTTTCAAAGGTGGAGTAAACGATATCAAGTTTTTTGCCAGTTACACTCTCGTAATACTCTTCAAATTCCTCTTCAATATCTTCGTCAATATAGTCGCCCCAGTTGTAAATAACCAAAGTTTCATCAGGTTCTTCGGCAAAAGAGCAACCTGCTATACCACTAAAAAGTACAGCTGTAAGGAGTAGTAAAACCAAACTTAATGAAAGAATCCTCTTCATTATTTAGCCTCCTTTTTGTTTCCCTTTTTGTAGGAGCGAAGGTTGGAAAACAATACGATAAATACAACAACCAATATAATGATACTAAATACAGGTAGCCAGAATGGTTTTAGACCACTTGCATTACGGAGTGAGCTATATAGATAGGTTGAAAGTGTATCAATACCAGTTGATGCGCCCTTGTTGAGCTGGGTGATGATAAAGTCATCAAGAGAAATGGTAAATGCCATTGCAAAGCCACTTATAACACCTGGAAGAATGGTGGGTATGATAACCTTAAAGAGCGCTTTGATGGGGCTTGCGCCAAGGTCAAGTGCTGCTTCATAGATGTTTGGATCCATTTGCATAAGCCTTGGCATTACTGAAAGAATAACATAAGGAGTGCAGAAAGAAACATGTCCTATGATTAACCTTACATAGCCTTGTGGGAACCCAAATGTAGCAAAGAACAACATCAATGAAACTGCCATAACAATCTCGGAATTGATGATTGGGAGCTGGTTGACATTCTCAACAATTCTTCTTGCGCGTGGCTTTAAGTAGAATATACCAACGGCGCTAATTGAGCCTATGAGGGTAGAAAGCACACTTGATACAACTGCAATTATAATTGTGTTCAAAAGGCTATCCCAAAGCTTTTTGGGAGCATTTGTAAATAGCTGAACATAGGCTTCAAAGGTAAAGCCTTCTGGGAATGTGAAGTTGTTAGTGTTGGAAAATGAATAGATTATAATCATCAAAATGGGAGCATACAAAATACCCAACATAAGAACGATATAACCTTTTTCGGCAATTTTTCTTACCATAGATTCTTCGCTGCCTCCCCTTTGTTGATTTTGTTCATAAAGAAGTTGGAAACCAAAACCAATGCAAGCATAATCAAACTCATGACAGAGCCTACACCGTATAGCTTGTTTTCGAACTTAAGGTTGATGGAATCACCAAACAATATAATGCTGTTGTTTGAAAGTAGTTGTGAAATTGCAAACGCACTTATTGTTGGAATGAAAACCATTGTAATACCACTAATTATTCCAGGAAGAGATAGTGGAAGTGTTGACTTAAAGAAGGTAGCAACAGGACTTGCGCCAAGGTCTTGAGCAGCTTCCTTGAAACTTTTGTCGATGTTGCTGATTGTGGTATGGAGTGGCATAATCATAAATGGTATAAAGTTATAAACCATGCCAAATATTACCGTACCCATACCAAGTGTTACTGCCATATTTTCAAATATGGTTTGTAGCGCGTATGTACGGATAAGGAAGTTAACCCACATAGGTAGAATAAATAGCACTACGATTACGCTACCACTCTTCCACTTGGAAAGTATGTATGCCACAGGATAGCCAAGTAACAAACATATAACTGTGGTAACAATGCCCACAACAATGGATGTGCCAAGTACCTTTAAGCTGGAGCCATCGGTTGCAAGGTCCACAAAGTTTTGGAAGCTGAGTGAACCATCATAAATGAAGGCATTGACAAGCACTATTACCAATGGGGTAACTACAAACAAAAGCAAAAATAGTATATAAGGATAGGAAAAGACTCTACGCGTAAGCCTAAAATTCTTAACCTTATCTATGGCTTTCTTTGGTAAATCTTTTAGCTTCATTACTCTTCGTCCTTTCTTTCCAATTGTTCAATGATAATCTTGTCTGGAGCAACAGATAGACCTACTCTATCGCCCTTTAGCCAGTCGTCATCGGTATCAACAAAGAAGTTGTAATAGTTGTCAGCACGAATGATGCATTGATAGTAACTGCCCTTATAAATGCTGGATACTACTTCACCACCGATGATGCCGTCTTCTTCGTCATCGTGTACTATAACATCGTCAAAGTCAATGGATACTTTGACAGGTGTGCCTGATGGTAGGTTAGAGTTACATGGGAACTTGCCACCACAAATTTCAACAACGCCTTCGTCCCACATTTCTGTTTCGATTTCGTTGATGATGCGTGCTTTGTGCATGATATGGAGATCAAATGGCTTGATAAAGATACCTATTTCGTCCCCTACCTTAACTTCGGTGTTATCGTGGATAAGGAGCTCGTTGACCTCTTCCTTGCCCTCAATAAGTGCTACGATTTGATAGTGGTCGCCCTTGAACACACAGCTATCAACCTTACCAGTCATCATTGCTGCTTGGTTGTCTGCTGGCATAACGAATATATCTTCGGGACGAATGATAACATCAATAGGCTCATTCTTTTTGAATCCTTTGTCTACACACTCAAATTCTCTATCAAAGAACTCTACAACACAGTCCTTGCGCATAATACCACTAAAGATGTTTGACTCGCCGATAAAGTCTGCAACGAATGCATGTGCTGGCTCATCATATATCTTTTGTGGGTTGGCAATTTGTTGGATAACACCATCACGCATAACAACAATGGTATCGCTCATTGTAAGAGCTTCTTCTTGGTCGTGGGTAACATAAACAAAGGTGATACCTATCTTCTTATGCATATTCATAAGTTCGATTTGCATATCCTTTCTCATCTTCAAGTCTAACGCGCCAAGAGGCTCGTCAAGGAGCAAAACTTCTGGCTCATTAACAAGTGCGCGAGCAATGGCTACACGCTGTTGTTGACCGCCTGAAAGGCTGTTAACATTACGATGACCATAGTCTTCAAGGTCAACAAGCTTGAGGGCGTTGTTTACCTTGTCCTTTATCTCTTGCTTTGTGAGCTTTCTGAGCTTTTCATAAAGGTTGCCCTTTCTATCCTTGAAGGTTTCGCCTGTTGGGACCTTTTTGATTTTCAAACCAAAAGCAATATTGTTGAATACATTTAGGTGAGGGAACAAAGCATACTTTTGGAATACTGTGTTAACTGGACGAAGATGTGGTGGAATTTCCGTTATGTTCTTGCCATTGAAGTACACAGCACCACTGGTGGGCTTTTCAAAACCAGCAATCATTCTGAGAGTTGTAGACTTGCCACAACCTGATGGTCCCAAGAATGTTACAAATTCGCCACGCTTAACAGAAAAACTGACATTCTTTACAGCAGGCTTGCCATCGTAATCTTTGTGAACATTTTTAAGTTCGATAATTACATCTTTAGTTTGATTTGTCATATTGTACCTCTAAAAGTTGCTTGGTGTGGTTACCCAAATGATTTTTGCTTCTTTGGTGCCGATGTTGATAATCTTATGCTCATGGGCACCATCTATATAAAAGGCTTCTCCACGCTTGGCTGTGTGCATTTTGCCATCTGCCTCAATTGCTACCTTGCCTTCTAATACATAGCCGAATTCTTCTCCCTCAAAAGGATATCTTGTGTCTGACTCTCCGTTTTCAGGTAGTACCAATAGAATGGGCTCCATATCATTCTTTTGAGAATTAGGAATAAGCCATGTTGCACTACCCGAACCATTTTGTGACAAAAAGAAATCGTTTTTGCCAAACACAATTTGCTCCTCCTTTTCTTCTGCAAAAAAGGATTGTGGAGTAACACCCAAAACATTAAGTATATCAATGAGTGTTGCTATGGATGGAGATGCAAGGTCGTTTTCAAGCTGAGAAATATAACCCTTTGTCAGCTCCGAACGCATTGCAAGCTCTTCTTGAGTGAGCCCTCTACGCAATCTGATTGACTTTAGCTTGTTGCCGATATCCATAAATTTTCCCCTTAAAGAAGCGTGCGCGTGTTTCGTAACTATATCATAACAACGATACTTACTGCTGTCAATAATTTTGTTTAATTTTATTAAACTTATTTTTGTTTAGTATTTGTAAACTTTTTTATTAAGCAACCTATATTTATATTAGTGAATCAATGGGAGTTTTGCATAAAAAATCCCCTATGGCAAAATGCCACAGGGGATTTATACTTTGAGTTAGCTTTTAATTATGCCGAGTACATGGAAACTGTAATATAACGGAGATAGCCGGTATAGTTTGCAGTTTCCTTCCATAGTGTTGAAATGCTACCACCATATACTTCACAGTCTGGTGAATATACAGCGCCGGCTTCTTTACCAGATTTGATAGTTCCACTTACATTCCAGTCAGGACAGATACCACTTGCAGTTCCTGATACAGAATAGAAGTAAACGCTTGCTGAACCACTCAAGTAACCTGTACCTTCAAATCCCCAAGTGAAACCTGCTTCAATTGAAGCTTGGTTGTAGATTGTACCACCACCACAATACTCTGCTGTTGCTGTTACACTACATGTAGAGTTGCCTCCATTGCCATTACCTTTTGCATTACCGATATATGCCCATTGTGTTTGTGATACATCTTCTGCTTGGTCAACCCAAATGTAGTTGAAGTACTTGATGATTGCACTACCACTTGCACTGATATTTTCATTAGTACTGCTACCTGTGATTGCACCAATATAGGTATCATTTCTACTTTCATCACTTGCTCTTCTGTTTACCATGAGCTTGGAGTTGTTAGCCACACCACTTACTGCACCTTCGTTGTAGCCAACTATACCACCGATATATAGGGTTGCAGTATCCGCACTCAAGACAGCATGCATACCAGAGTTAGCGCCACTTGTAGGTACATAAGCTTCATTTGCAGCAGTAACTACTTCGTATGCAGCAGTTGTTGAATTATAATCGTTTGTTGCTCCTTGTGAACCACTGATGCTACCACCACTAATTTTGCCTGTGCTTGTGTTGTAGCCGACCATACCGCCATAAGTACCACCTTCAAGTGAAGCATTGATGTTTTGACGAGATGTGAATATTCTTGCTGCAACGGAGCCGTTTTCCAAAGTTCCGAAGTTGACACCTACTAGACCACCTACCATTGAGCCAGTTATGCTCAATCTGAAGGTGCTTGATGATGATACGGTTGCGCCTGAAATTGTACCATTGTTGAAGCCTGCAATACCACCAGCACCATGCATCATAAAGTTACCTTGGTCAGCAGTTGAATTTGGTGCTACGAAACCTGCTGTACTATTAGAACGGATGCCCATTGCAGAAGTGATTCTGTAAACGACATTGTTAATTCTTCTATTTGCGCCAATTGAACCAACCACACCACCAATTGCAGCCTTGTTGCTTGATGCGTCAAGACCACCATTAATTACGGTTGCATTTTCAATTGCAACTTGCTCGGTGCTACCGCTATTTGCTTGGATGGTACCTGCGATACCACCAGCGCCAATACCTTCTGCGCCAAGAGCAGTACCACTCATTACAGTAACACCACTTGTGGTATATGTGCCATTGCCACCTGATACTCTACCATAGTTACCGATTGATCCAACGATACCACCAGCGCCACCAGTGTAGTCAGAGCCTACACCAAGATAGCTACCACCGATGGTTGCAGTAACATTATAGTCTGTTACAGATGAGTTAGTAATCAAGCCTTCTGCATCGGTTTCACCAGCAAGCAAGCCAACTAAGCCACCTACAAAGTTTTGACCATATGCAGTCCTAATGATGTTTTCAGCACCAGTTGCTACGGTGTGAACATTTTGTACAGTACCACCAAATACTTGACCTGCAAGTACACCAACATTGGTTGCGCTTGTATATACATAAGATCTACCAATGTTCAAGTTCTTTACAACACCACCACGATAAATCTTTGCAAAGATACCAACATTTTCCATAATGGATGAGTTGGATAGCTCGAGATATAGGTTGTATAGAGTCTTGCTATTACCATCATAAACACCGTTGAATCCATTTAGATAAGTTACATTGTTGGATGCTGTGAATGCTCCACAAAGTGGCTCTTCTAAAGCGTTGTTAGTTTCGTTAAGGTTGATGTCAGCTATTTGGATGAAGTGTACTCTTAATACTTCGCTACCATTTTGACCATATACCAAAGTACCATTGTTGCCCTTGTATAGGCTGTCAATATTTCTCAAATGATCTACGGTTGCAATCTTGAATGGGTTGGTTGCAGAGCCATCACCAGCACTACCAACCACTCCACCATCAGCAAATGGGTAGTCATACATACCAGTGCCACTCTTTGACTGAGTCTGCAATGTACCTTCTACCCAAACATACTCGTCCCAAGTTGCTGTGGAGTAGTAGGCAATGTTTTGTACCTTCTTGGTAATTGATGAGCCGTTGAAGTTTACACCAATACTGATATAATCACTTTCGAGTACATTAGCTGTATCGATAAGTCTTGTTGCATAATCGCCACTTTCTTCACCATCAAAGCTGAATTCTGTGTTGATTGGTATGTTGTTGATTTGGATGATGCCATCGCCACTATTGTCACCACTTGTTGCATGTGCGTCGCCAATAGCATCGTCCTTTACATAGTAAGCATCATTACCAAGAATGTCAGCTGATACTTCTACGCTGTTAGGATCGTTTTCGTAAAGCACCTCGCCCAATGCGTTAGGTAGCTTGATTGATGAGCCAACATAAACATTGTGGAGCTTCAAAGTACCGAAAGACTCAAAGTTTACATTGATGGTCTTTTGTGCATTTGCAGTAATTACAATTTCCATTGCTTCAACTGCATCATTGTATGCTTCGTATGTGGAGCTGTTGTTAGCATCAAAGTTCTTGAGAGCATCTGGAATGGTGGATTGTTGATAGTCAAGTGAACCATTTTGATCCCAGACATTCCTGTTTTCTTCATCAACAGAAGTGATGCCAGCAAACCTATCATACAATGGGTTAAAGTTGGTAGAATCGTTGATGTTGCCCGAATAGTTGGTTACAAGCTTAAACATTAGCTTTGTGCCTACGCGTGCGTCAGTAATGTTAATCATTCTTTCGCCACTGAGTTCACCTTGCTCAACCCAAGTGTCACCTACTTGCTTGTAGTACTTGAGCGTGGGCATTGAGTCGGTTAAAACTGGGCTTATACCAGAAAGGTTTGTTACCTTTACACTAATAGTGTAAATACGGATATACCTTGCAAAGATCTTGAATGAATCATTCATCAACAAATTGATTTGGTTGTTGTTGGGGTTGAAGCTATATGTAATCTTTGTATCGGTATCATTACCATTTAGGTCTTGAACTGTTTCTGTCTTGAAGTAATAGGTTGTTTCGCCCTTTGTTACAGATAGGTTGTTGTCTAACTCGGTTGCGTTTGCAACAAGAGCTTGCTTACCACCTT
The DNA here is from genome assembly GCA_017533505.1 of Clostridia bacterium. Taxonomy (GTDB): domain Bacteria; phylum Bacillota; class Clostridia; order Christensenellales; family DTU072; genus Stercoripulliclostridium_A. The sequence continues at coordinate 29,272 of JAFXIB010000089.1, forward strand.
GACCATTTTCGGTGATATACCAACCTGCGAACTCATAACCTTCAATAGTTGCTGGGAGCAAGGTTTGAACGGTATAGTAGTTGAAGTTACCACTTGAACGAGAAATGCTACCAATCTTTGGTTCTACATCGCCCTTTCCGTCAAGGAAGATATGCTCATCGTTGAGAGCTGTGGACTTAACAAGCTCAAGACTTTCTACCTTTTGGAACAAAGGTCTAATTCTTATAGCATAGATATCAAATGAGCTTTCATATTCGCCCAAGCTATCATACTTGGATGCACTATAAGTGAATCCATCAGCATTGTCCTCTGGTACAACACCAGTTGAACCAATGTATGCAGGATATGTTGTTGTGAACAAGCATGATACTGGGAATGTGAAGCTTGGCTTGGTTACAAGGTTGGTTTGTGAGTTTGCATCAACATATGGAATATTGAGCCAACCGAAGTTGCCATCACCAAGGTATGCATAGTATTGCCATGCAATGAATGCAAAGTTGTCATCGCCACCACTTGCACCTGCCCAGTTGAGGCTGATGGTGTTATCTCTCCAAGTGTTGTATGGTGAGTTAGCAGAGTTCTTGTCAATATTATTTATAGTATTAATCTTACCAAGCATTTGGAAGTTAATATCGGTATTATAGGAAACATCTGCGCCAAGTTTGGGTTCCACACTCATTGAAGAATTGAAATATTGAGTGATGTTTTCATCATACATAGTTGATGTTACGGTAATGGGTCCTGGGTTGAGATAATCGCCATTATCCAAGTACTCGTTTTCAACTACAATGTTGTATACAGGGATAAACCTTGCAACAACTTCGATGGTATAAGTTGTTGTTGAAACACCACTCGATACAGTAGTATTTTCAACGATGTTTACACCATTAGATAGGTTGTCAAGGTCGTTGATTACAAAGCTACCTTCATATGTAGATGGGTAGTTTTGGATGAGTTGCGTATAGGAATTTATGCCATTGATAAAGTATCCTACAAATTGATAGTATCTTGAGAAGCTCTTGAACTCTGCTTCACTCAAACTGAAACCGATGTTGTAGTACAAGTTATCATTGTAGTCATACTTCTTGTTAGAAACGGTTGAGTCAGCACTGGAGTTAGATGTAAAGTTGATGTTGTAACCAGGTGTTGGGTCGTCAATAGATGTTCTTTCGTCAGTTACGAAGCTAATCTTTCTGGTTACTTCAACTTGCTTCCAGAATCTAATCTTGAAGATTGAGTTTTCGTTCAAGCCATTTAGAGTTACAACAACCCTGCTGATTCTATCGTTGCTGATGTTGGTTGAAGCATTGCCAGTCTCATTGTAATAAGTGATTTGTACTCTGCCGTCAGCAGTTGCAACCAATGGGGTATAGGTTGAACTGAATTGCTTGAAGCCTTGCTCATCAGGTGTAGCAAGTGGGAGAAGTTCCATAACACTATCAAACCTATAACTTGACTTTGGTGTTATGGTAATTGTCAAGGTTTGGTTAGGTGCCATTGTTACGGAGTTTTCGGTTAGACTTGCAACAGATGTTCCGTTGATAGCATATCTTACGGTACCACCTTCACCACTTACATTTGAGCCAACGGTTTCCATTGCAAAGCTTGCGTAGATTACATTGTTAAAGTAAGCATATACTAATCTATCTTCCAAGGTATCTACGCCTGTAGAATAGCTATCTTCCATTTGTGCAATCTTGCCACCATTATAAGTGATAACTGAATAGCTATATCCCCTTGTTGAGTTTACAGAGATACTATCGTTACCAGTAAGCATCAAGTTTGCACCACTCAATACTCTATATGTATAGCTTGCATCCTCTACTCCGTCTATATCAGTTATTACCTCTCTCATAGCTGAAACATTGGGTAGGATTACACCTTCGCCCTTCGTTGAGTAAGTAACAGTAGCTGTTAGACTTGCATATTGACGATACTTCATTCTTGATGGATCATTTGTTGCAAATGAACCTTCAGTGTACTTGTATTCTGGGTGAACTTGAACGGTAATCTCGTAAGTGCGGAAGAATACTGCTCTAAACTCACGATTTGAAGTCATTGTATAACGGAGAATTTGTCCGTTAGATTGTAGTGTAATACCATTTACACCATCTACAACATATTACCATACGCCGTCAATCTTTTCTTGATATCCTTGGAATGAATACTTGTTGATAACAGCAGAGTCAATTCTTACGGTGTAGGTTGCGTCTGTATTGTACTCGTGCTCAATGGAGCTCTTGTAGTCGCTGAATGATGCTGAAAGTGTAAATGCATCTCTGTTATTAATCTTTGGAGTATCAGTAGCTGTTACAGTCCTACCATAGTTGGATGAGCCAACACCTTCAACAAGATACATGCTTGCCTTTGACTCATGCATATCCTTTTTGGTTTCGTAGTAAATACGGATGGTATTCTTGTTGTTGGAGTGGAAGTCCATCATCTTTAGAATATCAGCATCAAGCGTTACAGCAAGGTTTTCGCCCTTTTGTGAGAATGTGTTGTGATCACGCAAGCCCTCTCTCAAGAAGCTATATGTAGTCTTGCTGGTATCGTTATAAGGCAAGTTGTAGAAGGTGACTGATGTGATTGAGTAGCCTTCCTTCAAGTCATGATTGATGAGAGTTGGTGTAACTGCATCAAAGATGATTTCGTTATTGTTGAGTGATACACCGAGAGTTGAATCTTGATATAGGTTAGTGATTTGTAAATTATTGATGAAGAATACTACACTATATCTTTGCTTTTCGTATGTAGGCAAGATGGTAATCTTATCAGCGCCATTTACAAGTTCGTCGTTGATAATTAGTGATACCTTTTCCTGACTTGCGTTGATGGTGTCGGTAGTATATGTATAATGCATATCTGAACGACCACTAACAGTTGTAGGAATGGTTCTACCATTGATATCAAGGCTTGCGAGATAGTAGCCATCATCAGAAATCATATTTACGCCAAATGCTTCATGGTGGCTTACAAGGGTGTTACCAGTTGAGCCATATCTACCACCTGGGCGATGGATATATTCAATGGTATATGTCTTGATTACATACTCAACATGAACTCTTATATTACCAGTCATGCTGGGGATTGTGTAGGTACGAGCGCCACTACCATCATCTGCATCAAGGCCACTTTCGGATAGTACAAGGTTGGATTCTACACCACCATCATTATCCATGATGATGGATACTGCCGAAATCCTATAACCAACAGGAGCTGTTAGTGAAATGGTAACCTTATCAGCAAATACTGCAGGGCTGATGTGTACTGTCTTATTTGGATCTGATGGATCAACTACTTCAATAAATACTCTACCATCTGCATCAATGCTTCTTGGAGTATCGGTTGTAAAGTAGTTTTCTTCTTGTTTTAGAAGTGAACCCTTGTTGAGAACAACACCACTTATTGCATGTACAAGAGTGTCGCTGTTGGTAATTTCGGGATATTCCTTATTATAATCGCCACTAAACTCGATATCGTATGCCTTGTTTGCAAGGATTACAAAGATGCTATAATCACTTGTGATGTGCTCCAAGGTGTGGGTACCACCAAACTCAAGGGTGGAAGTCATATCGCTGTTTTGTCCGTTAAGCAATACCTTATCCATCACATAACCACGACTGATTACAAGTCTTACGGTTACACTTTCATTCCACTCTACAAGTGAAGTGCTAATGGTAGCAACACCACCTTCAAAGGTGTTAACTTCGATAACATATGTATGGATAGTAAAGTTGATTTCACATAGAGTATGTGAAACGATAACTTCTCTCTCACGCATCATGGCATCTTCATTAACAATCGCATATGCTTGCTTGTTGATGAAGAAGTTGCTAATTCTGTAACCTTCATCAGCATTTGGTACTGCCACAAAGATAATCTCTGTACCGTAAGTTACCACGATACCATTTTCGCTTGCCCAAACAACACCACCTTCAACAGCGCGTTTTGCATAGGTTTTATTTTCGTCTGAAGCGATGTCGCCACTCTCAATGATTTCAATGCCAGGAGCCCATAGGAGAGTGTCTGTTGTATCATAAATATAGTACTTACCACCAACGCTTGCGCTCATTTCTACTTCGTAAGTATCAATGGTGTAGGTTACTTCAACATCCATTGCACCAGTTAAAGTACCAATAAAGTTGTTGTTTCTTACAGATGTAAGTCTATCTTCGCCATTTACTGTAAATGCTGTACGACTATATCCTACGCCAGGCTTTACTGAAATAGAGTAGTTGAGACCATACTCATACATGCCGTCAACAACAACGACTGGTTGTTGAGCATAAGGATTGGTAAATGTTGCAATGATGTCGCCTTCACATTCCCATGTTGAGCCTTGATCGTCAATGGTCATTGTGCCAACATAAGCAAACATTCTTCTTCTAAACTCAACATTTACTGCTTGGATGTCGCTGGAAATGCCATATAGGATATATGATCCACCCCTATCATCCAAAGTGGTGATGTTGTTGCTAATCAATTTGCCATCATCATTGTAATATTGGATTTCGAATCTTGCGATGTAGTAACCTCTGCCAGTTCTGGGAGTTACAACAAACTTAACATTGTTACCATGAGAGAAGCCTTGATATAGTCCGTTTGCATCGCTTTGATATCCGGTGATTGATACAACACCATAGGTGTTGCTGTCAACATCGATGGTATTGAAGTTGGGGCTTTGGTTGGATACATTAACTTGGATTTGATACTCATTGATTGCATAAACAACTCTCAAAGAGATATTGCCTGTTACAACGCCAAGGTCATAGTAGATTTCTGTTAGGTCGTTGGCAGATACATTTTCTACCTTCCAGCCATTGTCCACAACACCATTTACGCGTAGCTCTTGGATGTGATATCCCTTTTGAGCACTCATCTTGATGGAAACATGGTCACCTTCGCCAAGTTTTACATTCTTGGCTTGGTCATACATGCTACCTTCCTTTCTTACCAAGGTTTGACCACCAAGAGATTCGTTGATAGTGATGGAGTATACCATTGGAGAGAATGTTACATCCAATGTAGTATCGTGAGAGATGTGGATTTGCAATACACCCAAAGTATATTCGCCAGTAACTATTGGGGTACCGATTAGTGTTTGAGTGGAGATTTCTTCGCCATTCAAAACAATCTTGCTAATATAGTAGCCACCAAATGCGCTGAGCTCAACTTCCTTGGTTTCGCCATAGTGTACACTGACAACACCCGTGTCGCCTACTCCACCGATAGTACCATTGTCGCTATATGTATATGAAAGTTCATATTGAATAGGAGCAAAGCTTGCTGTTATTGTAATTGCGCCAGTAACATAGCTTGCTGGCATGGTGTAGTCAATCTTGCCACCATTCATATATCCATCGTATTCAGAGCCATTCAAAGGTTGGATGGGCTTGCTTTGTCCATCGATACTGATGATGAATGTTGATGCATAGTAGCCTTCAACCGGAGTGAGCCTAATGTTGAATGAAGAACCAGCTTCTACCATTGATTTATCGGTTGCTACAACACCATTTTCTACACCACTTACTATGGTAATAGGATATTTTGTTTCGCTAAATACAGCATAAGCATGGCTATCTGCATTTGCGATATAGCTATACTTGTTACCATCAACTGCAACGCTCTTACCATCAACTACCAAGGCTTCAAGAACATGACCTGCGCTTGGGATTGCTTCCAAAACAATCTTCATACCACTTGAAATAGTAGCACCGGTTGCAATGCTTTCGCCATTGCCGTCATAAGCAGAAAGTGTACCATTACCACTTGCAGTGTAAGTAAGAGTCTTTGGACTGCTTTCGGTGGTCTTCTTATCAAATGTTACATAAATATCAACTGATGTGTGAATATCATAGATATTCAAGTATGTTGTTGATGATGCTTGTGAGCTACCAGCAATAAGAGCATAGAAGCCATTAGTTTCAGATTGGTTATATTCGCCAGAGAGTGGCAAATAGTAGTAAGATTCTCTTTGGTCCTTGTTTACAACAACAATCTTATCAATGCTCAAAGAGTATCCACTTGCAAGAGTGATGTTTGCTGTTAGGTCGTTGCCATAAGCAATAGATGATTGATAATGTGCATTGTTGCTGGATTCAGTATTGTTGATGGTTGCGTTGTTGATTACAACCCTATTATTTGCCTTGTTGATAAAGTGGATATCATAATCAAGTGCAATTGATGCACAAATGATTTCTACTGAATAGCTTGCATCAATGTTTGCAAGGGTTACAACATGATTCTTTGCAGAATAGTTGATGATTTCGTTGTGGCTGTCGCCCTTGTTGGATGTAACCAAAATGCTGTTGATGTAATATCCTTCATTTGCCACTACTTCAAATTCAGCAGTTTGAGCATGTTCAACGCCGTCAAATGTATAGCCTTCGCCACCAATGATATTGACTGTCTTATCATTATAAGTTACTTGTGATGTGCCATCATTATCAACAAAACGAACATAATAAGTTGTTCTCTTGAAGATAAACTTGATGTCGTAGTCTTGCATGGTGTTATTTACGGCATACTCACGAGCAGTTTGAACATCGTCAAATGTTAGTTCTTCGCCGTTGACCAATACAGAGTCTACATAGTATCCACTTGATGTAACTGCATTGACATGGAATGGTGCGCCATATGATACAGTAAATGGAGTTGTTACAGAACCGATACCTTCATAAGAAGTTGTGATATTGTAGTAAAGTTCTTCAAATTCAACTTCAAAGACAACATTTTGCTCAATGCCATCAATTTGAATTTGCATTTTGGTAACTCTATAATCGTTGCCACCCTCAACTTCTTCGCCATTGACAAGTTTGCTTTGAACAGTGTATCCCTTTGCAGAGATATATGGGTCGATTATAGTACCATTTGCAGTAATTCTCTTTACATAGTATCCTTCTTCTGCTTCTGCGATGAAGGAAGGTGCGTCACCCTTGTTGAAGTTTAGAATACTTGCCTCGGAAACTACCGAACCCTTTTCACTAACTTCTGGAAGTGTTACGGCATATGTAAATTGTAGGTATTGAATTTCTACCCTATTGTCGCTATTTACATCTTCAATGATAAGGTTGAAGTATACTGCTTCACTTGGTACAGTGATTTCTTCGCCATTGAGCTTGATTGCTGAAATATAATATCCGTAGCTTGAGCTTGGGTCAATTGGAGTTTCCCTTTCAGCTCTGGTTGCAATTTCGATACTTGCACCTGAACCATAGTTTACAAGGAAGCTGATAGCTTTGTCGTTGCTGTTTTGACGGAAACTTTCGTCCTTACCCAAGATATTGTAAGCAATTTCGCCACTAACAGCACCGTTTGAGCCATTGGTGATAGCAACTTCGTACTCGGTGAGCTTGAAGGTTGCTGTTACTTCGTGGTCGGTTTCGATGATGCTGGAAATTGTCAAATCGTAGTAACCTTGCTCTCCTGCGAGATTGGTGCCTGTGTTGGTAACGCCATTTACATTTACAGCACTCAATGAGTATCCTGCGCTTGGACGGATACGGAGCAAGTAGTCTTCAGTAACAGGCATTGCTACCTTGCCAGAAATAGCCTTTTCGGTATAAACGCCATAAACGCTATCATAAACAAGAGCATTGATAGAACCTGAACCTTGAATGTTGATTGTCAAAGTCTTGGTGTTGACTTCAAATACAGGAACAACGAAGATTGCTGGATAACTTGCTGTTACATTGCCCAAGCCATCCTTAACTTCAACGATAGTCATGTAGTTTTCAAGCTTGAATGCTTTGTCAATTACGGTTGAAGTGGGTAGTCTGTCAGCATCGGCAAGATACCAGCCCTTGAATGTATAGTTTTCCTTGGTGGGTACAACTTCTGGGAATGTGCCACTGATTGCACCAGCAAGAGTGTCTTGATAGTAAGAAGTGACAAGCTTTCCATTATAAGTGGTTTCGAAAATAGAAGTTGAGTCGATAAATGAAAGGTCTTCGTTTTCGCCCTTTAGGAATACAGCTGCAAAAATTTGCTTTTCCCAGTAAGCAATTAGCTCTGTGGGTTGGCTGAATGTTGTTTGATTGGTTACAAGTACAGGAGTGCCGTCCTCTTTGACTTCGCCACCCTTGATGTACCAGCCCTTGAAGTCATAACCAAGGGTGGAGAGATATGTAAGGTCTTCTACATCAAACTTTTCGCCAATTGGGGTGTCGTAATCAATCAAGAAGCTCTCATGAGCCTTATTGTTCATGGAAGTAAAGGAAATTTCACTCTCAAGATATACAAAATGAGCTTTGACCAAAATTTCTTCCACCTCGGAATCTGGTGTAAAGCTCAAAACAAATTCTTCACTCGTGCCTGTGCGCGTAGAAATAAACTCAATAGAGTGATTGATGCCTACATGGATAAGACGACCATCGCTCATAACAGGGTCAAGAGATATCCAAGTTTTGGTATTTACATCATAAACGGACCAGCCAATAAACTTTCTGTCTGCATTTGCAGTAACACGCACGGTTGCAAGGTCATCAAACTCATAGAATGCGCGTGCATCGGATGTGCCAAGTGGACGACCACTCCTATCAGTGGTGTACTCGATGTTAAAGTCAGCTGCGTACTTTTCGTAGATAGGATAGATGTTGGTATCCTTTGTGATGTGGGTGTAATCGGTGTCCCAACCTACAAAGCGATATCCATATAGTTCCATATTGTGTTCATCTGCGCGTGGTACACGCATAGGAGCTTCGTTATAAGCAACGATTTCTTCTCTTGCAGTGGTGCCATCTGGATAGTAGAATACTACTGTGTAACGAAGTTTTTCGAACACAGCGATAAGACGCATACTCTTGGAGACTTGAGTATCAAGACGGCTTGCGTTGAGATTGCCATCAGACCAACCAGCAAAATAATATCCTTCATCTGGGATAGCTTCAACACGGGTTGCATCTGCCCCTGCTGTTATGCTTTGGATGGTGTCGCCATCAATTCTACCACCGGTAGAAGCAATATACTCTACATTGAGTTCGGTTGGAACAACATTGAATGAAATGGTTTGCTTAAAGCCACCGTAATCAAGCACAACTCCATCAACAACACCTTCAGTACTTATGTCGAGACCGGTAACAACAAGTTCAGAAAGCGCAACTTGATTAGTAGTACCATCAGAATACTTGACGGTAACAAACACCTGTGACAAATCGGCGCCAACAGAAATCAAGCCTTCGTCGGGCGCAACAATAGCCACCACTTCTGGTGCTTCGTAATCAGTTACATCTGCGTAATTAGGCAGGACAATACCCGCAGTGACAATAGCTGCTACTGCAACAATTGCAATGGCAATCATAGTGATGCCGAACATTCCATTGATGGAAAAACGCTTTCCAGTTACTCTTAATTTAGCCATAATCCGGTCTCCATGGAGTTTGGTCGATATGGCACTATTATATATAATAAAAGGCGCGCACGCAAGTTGCGTACGCGTTATTTTACTAAAATTTTATCGTGCAGGTGTGTGCACGCAAGCGCATAAGCGTCAAAAATCTACTTTTGGCGCTTATCTACCGTCTTTTGAGTGGGGCGCGCAATGCTGAATTTGCCACTTGGGATATCTTCGGTTATTGTTGAGCCACCAGCAATATAACAGTCATTCCCTATCTTCAATGGTGCAATAAGATTGGAGTTGCAACCGATAAACACTCTTTCTCCCACTTCTGTTCTTCGCTTTAATTTTCCGTTATAATTTGCAAACACCGTGCCACATCCTACATTTGTATGCGCGCCCACATCTGCATCGCCCACATATGTAAGATGCGCTGCTTTTACCCCGTCCCCAATCACCGAATTTTTGACTTCTACATAGTCGCCTATCCTACACCCCTTGCCAATATTTGCGCCCTTGCGTAGTGTTGCAAAAGGTCCTATTGTGGAGTGTGCTCCTATGTTTGCATTAAGACAATAGCTTGAACGAATGTCTACACCATCGCCAATTGTAGTATCGGTTATATCGCAAAATGAATAGATGTTGGCATTTTCCCCTATAATCGTCTTGCCAGCAATATAATTGAATGGATAAATTATACTGCCTTTTCCAATTTCCACCCCTTTTGCAATAAAAGTAGTACTTGGCTCTACAATCGTTACGCCATTAGTGGTGTAGTTTTGATAATCTTCTTTTGCATTTATTGGATTTTGGGATACTTTATTATTGGTTTTAGTATTCTTTAATTCCATATTTTGGACTATTTCTGTGCTTATAAATTCTTTAATTTTGATAGCACTTTCCTTGGCTTTTTCATAGGTTTCCCCCTCCACCATAATGCGTATTTTAGGCTCGGTGCCAGATGGTCTTGCGACGACTCTAACGGCGTTTTCTTTTTCATACAACTCAAGAAACTCTTTGATTTTTGTGGAACCTTGGAGTAGCTCTTTTTGTTCAACACTTGCAGTAATATCACTTTCCACACAAGGGTATTTGACCATATCAAGCAACCTATTTATGCCAACTTCTCTGTCTATCAAGGCAACAAACAAAGCTGTAAGCAGTCCATCTCCTGTTTGTGAATAGTGCCTTAAAATGATATGTCCACTATCCTCGCCACCAATCTCCGAACCACTTTCAAGCATTTTTTGATATACATATTTGTCGCCAACATCTGCCCTAACAAATGATATCCCCCTATCTTCCAACGACTTTTCCAGCCCCATATTGCTCATGAGCGTACCAACAACGCATCTTGTTGCCAATCTTCCCTTCAGCTCAAAGTATCGTGTAATTAGATACAAAATATCATCTCCAGTCAGCATTTTGCCATCTTTGATGGCAATTACTCTGTCCCCGTCACCATCAAAAGCAAAACCAAGGGAGCAGTTTTCTTTTAAGCAATACTCTTGTAAAGGTGTTAGATATGTTGCGCCACATTTTACATTAATGCACTCTCCATTGTCGTCTGCATTTATATCCTTTAACCTTATACCCAGCCTTTCAAACACTTTGGACACAATGCTAAAAGTTGCTCCGTGACAAAGGTCTGTAGCCAACTCCATACCAATCAAGCTATTTCCAAAAATACCTTCAAGATATGTAATATAGTTTTCCACTTCTCCATTATAAACAATTCCTTGCGCCCCAAAATTTGGCTTAAAATCTTGGTTTAGTGCACTCTCAATCTCTTTCTCCAACTGCGTAGAAATCTTGGCTCCTTGCCCCGAAAACAGCTTCAAACCATTGTATTCTGGTGGGTTATGACTTGCTGAAATCATTATGCCCAATTGACAACCACTGCTTTTTGTTAAAAAAGCAAGTGTAGGAGTCGGCATCACACCACCCCTAAAAACGCTAATTCCATTTGACAGCAAATGGGCAGTAAGCATATTTTCTATTTCGCCACCACTAACTCTTGTGTCTCTACCTATATAAACACTAATTTTGCCAAAAACCTTGCAAATTGCTTTGGAAAACCTACAAATAAAGGGCTCATCAAACAATGTGCCCTTTGCTCTTATACCATCTGTGCCAAATTTAAGCATAAAATCTCCACGCGATATTATATGCCAAACTCAATATATGTGTGCATTAAAAAAGCGCTCTACGGCGCTTATATTAAAGTTGACTTATTACTTTTAGCAATGTACTTGAATTTATCTTACAAGCTGTTTCGGCAAGCTCATTATAGCTCAATTCTGCACCATCTTCGGCTGAATCGCTGATTACCTTTAATGCACCAAACTTTACGCCTAAAATATGGCAAACTTGGGCTACAGCGCCACACTCCATATCACAAGCTACTGCGCCAAAGGTATTTGCAATAGCCTTGGCTTTGTTTGAATCTGCAATAAAGGTATCCCCTGTTGCCACGATGCCAACAGAAGCGTTTTCAGCGCCATTTTTGATAGCTTCAACTATTTCCTTGTCCGCATCAAAATAAACCATATTTAGCCCACTGATAAGCCCTATGGGGTCGCCAAGTGCTGTTGTATCGCTGTCATGCTGACAAACTCTTGATACAGATAGTGCGCTGAGTGGCTTGAGTTTGCCAACACCCCCTGCTATACCTGTATTGATGACAACATCAACACCAAACTTTTCCACCATAATGGTGGTGGTAAAGGCTGCGTTAACTTTGCCGATGCCTGCAAGAGCAAGAATAACTTCATTATCCCCCATTTTACCTATGGTAAAAGTTTTGCCCTTGTACTCAAGACTATAAGTGGATTGAAGCCCAGCGATAATATCGCGGGCTTCCTTATCCATTGCTACTAAAAGTCCAATTTTCCTCATTATTCAGTGTATGTTTCTACAACGAGTGCGTGTTCTTGGATTGCGATTGGCTTACCAAGGTTGGTTACAACACTGACAAATGCCTTGCCGATTTCTTCGTTAACTACATTTTCTGAAGTATCAACTTCTTGACCTTCCTTTTCTGCCGTTTCGTCAGCTTTCTTTGCAAGAACCTTCATGATTGCCTTGGAAATTGGGCTATCACTATCGTTAATCTTGAGAGATTGAGATTCGGTCTTCAAGCCATCTTCGCCAAGAATCAATGTTGAGTAGCTTACTGCATATACCTTTTCGGGTAGGCTGATGAAGCCACCAACACCCATTTCGTCAAGAGTAGCATTTACATCAGCAGCAATAGCAGTTGTTTCGATGCTTGCTACAACACGAAGAGTCCAGCTTTCGCCATTTTTAGAAATGGTTACTTCATTGATTTTTGCATCAAGGTCTTGTAGATACTTGATAGCTTCGTCGCTTGACTCTGCACCATCACTTACCATTTGATTGAAAATATATGCAAGTGTGGTATCTTTGTATGTAATTTCTTGGGTGGTAGGATAGATAATCTTGTCGGTTACGATTGATGAGTAATCGATGGTACCGTCTTCCTTTTTAGCTACACTACTATTTTCGATAGCTGTGTCAGCAGTACCCTTTTCTTGCTCTTCGTTGACTGGGTTAAGCACGATGTCTTCTTCACTTGGATTCATCAATGTTTTGATGAATGAGAATACATCCTTGAGTTTTACATCAGCGAGTCCCAATGTACGCAAGGTTTCGCCTTCAAAAAGCTCAATGTCAGCGATACCAATTTGGTCTGGGGTAAGGTTTACTAATACCACTGCTGCGATTACGACAACAAGAATAAGTACGATTATCGTAACGATTGGTCCAATAATGCATCCTTTGATGATGCCTGGATTTGAGGGTTGTGCCATAATAATTCTCCTTCCTTTTTCCTTTAATAATTTTATTATTACATAATGCTTTTAGGTTGTCAAGATTAGTTTTTTATTGATTTATTGCACTTGTTAGCTTTGCAAACAATTCCTTTGAGTTTGGTACTGGGTCACCGGGCTTAATTTCTGGCTCGCCGTTTTCAAAGTCAGCACATACCAAGAAACAATCGTTTGTGATATGCATGGGCTTTGTGGGTTTTACAACCATATTTACAAGTGAATTTATTGATCCAAGATTACCAACAGGCTGACCATTTTCATCTTCAAGTGGAACAATATACTTTGTTAGATTATCATTTGCATTCTCTGTATGGATGATATTGGGGTCAGCTTTAGCAATCAATCCCATACCAAGAAATGCAAAACTTGCATATTCTTTGCCACCATATTTGTAGAATATATGGTCATACTCTGGCTCTTTTATAAAAGTATTGATGATTTTTGATACAGCATCAACAAGCATATCTCTCAATTGTCCCGATACGATATCAGTACCTACCATACCAAGCAATGTGTTTGAGAATATATTTTTGAATTCAGCGCGTTGCTTCCAGTTGTAAACATCCATAAAGCCTTCAATATTGATGTCCATACGGAATACTCCGTCGCTAACACGCTCATTAAAGTAGCTTGTAGCAAGCTGAACTGCTGCAGCACCTGTTTGCTTAAAGATATTATTACGCAATGTTACTGTACAATGCTCTGCTCTATTGGGCTCATAACCCAAGGATATACCAGCATTAAAATTGTCGCCAATAATGCAACCTTCAACAAGGATATTGAGCATATTTTGGATATTTAATCCGTTTGTAAACCCACTGAACTGACAATATTTAACTTCAGCTGGGCAGAATGACCAATAGAAGTTAATAGCTTCCAAAACATGGTCCGTATCTTTATATGCAGGAGCTCCAATGAAATTTATATCTTCAACAACTGTTGTGCCTGTGCCTGTTTCCTTCCATTCATAGTGGCCGTTTCCATCCCAAGAAGCCTCAATGACATAGGTACGCCAAGTACCTTCGTTGAGTGGATAGTTTGTAGCATCAATTTTAAAACCATTGCCAAATATACTACAACCCAAACCAACAGTATGGTCTGGATAAACATCAGCTTGCAGAACGATATCGTGACGCTTGATATTTACAACTCTATCGAACTCTTCCCAGCGGTAAACATTGATAGCATTTTTCTCTCTTACATTGAATGTAAAGCTACGCTTTACGCGTTCTTGCAAAAGGTTGTTGACCTTCAAAGTTGCTGTTAGTGTTACAGAGTTACCCCTGACGGCATCAAGGAATTGAAGCTCAATGTCTTGGCTGTTTTCAATGGGTGTGATTGTAGCATATTCGGGATTAGACAAAGTCCAAACAACATCAAAAGTATTGCTCTTGTCGGCAAGTCCAAAAGTAAACTTATCGGTTATATTGCCGTTTTCGTCAAGGAAATATTGTCCCCAAGTACGAGTGAGTTGAATACCAAGTTTCTGGTCAGCTGAGCCAAGCTCCATTTCGAAAGCGATGGGGTTTTCTCTTACAATAACTTCCTTTTCTACACTTTCTCCATTGTAAGTTGCTTTTACCATAACGGTACCAGCTTTAAGTGGAATAAGCATACCAGTAATTGGCTCAAGTTCCAAAATGGAGCTATCAGAAATCTCAATGGTTGCGCCCTCAATAAGCTCTCCATTGATAAGGTTGCCTACAACTGGATAGTAACCACCATTGCGCGTATACATTGTGCTTGCAAGTTCAACAAAGCCCCAGCCATCAGCGCTTGCACTGATAAACTCAACTTCTACACTATAACTATTCTTTTGGAACAAATAACGATTATCGGCTATGTTAGATACTACTATATCACTATCCAACGCGTGATTATCAACTATCCAATCAATGGTAATCTCATCAACATCGGTATAAATTGTCTTTTGTGATACAAGTGCTTTGGTGGTATCTATATCAACATAGTCAGAAACGGTGTTGCCGTCCTTATCAACAGCATTTACCTTAATTCTTGCAAGGCCTTTTCCTACAACTTTGATTTCGCCGTTGTTGCTTACAGTTGCAACGGCTGTATTTGATGATGACCATTGGATGTCGTTATTGCGCAAAGCATCAACAGGATGGATATCTACATAGTATTTTTCGCCATGATAAACATCACGATGCTCGCCAACATCCAAGCCTTGCTCGTCGTAAATACTGATTTGCTCAATGGAATCACTTGTTACATAAAATGTAACTTCTTGGAAAACATTTATGTTTGCTTTAGCACGAATCTCCAGTTTGGTTACACCAATCTTAACAGGAGTGATAGAGTAGCGATTGCTATCCCCTATTTGCTCAAGTATGACTTCGCCTTCCCCAGCTTCTGCAACACGCTCATAAATGATTGTTTTATCCTGCGTGATAGCTGGCAAGACATCTATGATGATAAATTCATCATAGTTTCTTGAGTCAACCTTGATAATTGTATTCTTGTCAAGCTCCACATTGTCGCTGTCCTTGATTACTATCTCGCTGGGGTTTACAGGCGTAGTAAGAGATATTATAGCACCAGTCGCTGATAGCGCTATAACCACGACAATAGGTATTAAAAAGATTACACCAACTAAAAATTTCTTCATATAGTACCCAATATGTAAGCGTTATTTCACTAATTTCCCCTTAGTTTATCATATAACTCTCTACTATTTGGAATTGGATCGCCAGGCTTGATGTCTGGCTCGCCTTGACTAAAGTTTGTACATACTATGGTTGATGGATTACACAAAGTGGTTACATTTGGCATACCAACCTTTGGTGCAAGAGTCTTTATAAGACTCTCAAGTCCGGCCATTCTACCAACTGGCTTGCCTTCGCTATCGGCAAATGGTAGGTCTACCATCATTAGGTTTTGTGACTTGATATCAACATGACTACTATCAAAATAGAACAATGCACCCAATCCAAGCACACCAAATGAAACATATTCTTCACCAGCATACTTAAAGTATAGGTCTTGGATTTCATCACTCTTTGAAATATCAAGTAGCACCTTGTCAAGTACGGGCATCAAGAGTGTGTCTATTGCCTCCTTAAGATCTCCTGTTGCAACCATACCGACATATCCACCAATAAGATTTGCAAGACTATCGATAAATTCAGCCTTACTCTTCCAATTATAAATATCGTTAAATCCTTCAAAACGCAAGTCTGGTGCAGAGTTACAATTTGAGTCTATGTTCATATCAATCGGTACACTTGCAACCATAACACTTGGACCAGAACTAATCTTGAATACATTGTTACGGAATACAATCTTATTGGGTGTATCAAGGCGTCTATCTTTCTCATTATAGAAGAATGAGAACACGCAAGTTTCAGCATTATCACCCAAGATACAGCCTTCAACCGTTACATCATAGTGGTAGCCAATTTGTATACCCCTGTGGGTGTTATATACTTGCAAATAACGGAAATATACTGGGATTTCCTTTTCTGGGAAATCGTTGAATATTGGTCTTGTTTCGTGCCAAATAGCTTCACTCTTGATAGCTACGCCACGGCCTTCAGCTTCTTCAATGCTGTTTGCATTGAACATAATCATATCTTCAAAGACTATGGATTCGTTACCTTCGGAAACAAACAAATCATAGTTTGTCTTGAATTCGGGCTTACGAGTATCTTCAACAAAGTCTTCGTAGTCATACTCTATTGCGCCATCGTCCATATCCATATCGTTCAATGGTACATTTGTAGCATCCCACTTGAAGCCATTACCAAACACACTTGCAGTAAGGTCTTCTATGCGTCCAGGTGCAACGATATCAGCTTGAAGCACAATATTATAGAAATGGAATTCTCTTATCCATCTTGCTTGCTCAAAGGTATAAACATTGATGCTGTTTCTTTGCTCTTTAATTTTGAAAGTAAAGCTACGCTTTACGCGTGTTTGAACAAACTCATTTACCTTCAAGGTCGCTGTAATTACAACATCCTTACCTTCTGCTTCATGCTTAAAGTCAATGATGATGTCTTGACCTTCGCCAGTAGGAGTGATTTCTGCAAAGTTATTATCGTTTACACTCCAAACAACATCAAATGTATTATCTTTGTTTGCAAGGCCGAATTTATACTTTGTAGTTAGGTTGTAGTTTTCATCAAGCCAGTAAATACCATAGGTTCTATCAAGCTTTATACCAAGCTGTTGGTCTGCTGTACCAAGTTCAAGCTCAAAGGCAAGTGGATTGTCCCTTACAACAACTTCCTTGGACTTGGTTTCGCCATTGTATTCTACATTTATAGTAGCAGTACCTGGTTTAAGTGGAAGAATAAATCCTGTTTCCTTTTCATACTCTAATACAGAGTTATCACTAAAAGTGATAGTTGCGTTTTCTATGATTTCACCACTGATTAGCTTTGTTGCAACCATAGTGTATCCACCATTGCGTGTATACATCAAGGATGGAAGGTCGCTGATTTCCCAATCATTTTCGGTTGTAATTATAGTTTCAATAGTCGCGGTAGCATCGTCTGTAACAACTTCAAACTTACCATCGCCAAGTTCATTTATCGTTGCAGTTGCATCAAGCACAAGGTTTGCCATAACCCAATCACTATCAACTTCTTCTGCAACATAAGCCTTGTTGGTCTTAATAATTGCATCATTAGTATCGATGTCAACATAGTCAGTTACAGTGTTGCCGTCTTTGTCAATGGCTGTTACCTTGATACGAGCAAGTCCCCTATCAACGATACTTACAACACCATTTTGTGATACCTTTGCAACTGATGTATTAGATGATGACCATTGGATATCATTGTTGCGTACTGCATCAAATGGGTTGATGTCTACATATAGCTTAAGTTCGCTTGAAATCTCTCTGTATTCACCAACTTCAGCACCTTTGTCATCATAGATGGTCATAGTTTCGATGCTGTCGGAAGATACATAGAAAGTTACTTCCTTGTAAACATTGACATTTGCCTTTGCGCGTATTTCCAATTTGGTTACGCCTATCTTCTTTGGAACAATTGAGTAGCGATTGCTATCGCCAATTTGTTCAAGATCAACTTCGCCTTGTCCAGCTTCGTCAATTCTTTCATAAGTAATTGCCTTATCTTGCGTAATTGCAGGCAAAACATCAATAATGATGAATTCACTAAAGTCTCTGCTATCAATTTTTATGATGGCATTTCTGTCAATTTCTTCATTATTGCTGTTCTTAATTACCATATCCGATGGATTTACAGGCGTTGTCAAGCTGATAATAGCACCAGTCGCACTGAGCGCTATTACCACGACAATTGGAATTAAGAATATTACACCTATAAGAAACTTTTTCATTGCTATTTTTTGTTTCCCTTATCATTTTCTTTGGCGAAAACTCCTTTCGCCGGTAGCCCTAATTATGCGGTTAGGGTATACTATTTTGCGATTTTGTTGTAAGTTTTAGTCAACTTGAAACAATAATTGAAAATAGAGCCGATTAGCACGATTCCTGCAAAGGCTGTGCATACGATATACATGAGATTTTCTGTCAATACGAACTCTGTGCCTGGTACAACAAAGCCATCGTGAGCAAGATAGCTTAAGAACATACACAAAACACCTTCCACAATTGCTACAAAGAAGCCAAGCGCAACACTCAAAGTGGTTGATGCGTTGTTGTTTACAACTTCGCCTTCACCAGAAAGGTTGAAATATGGGCGCTTGATATCCATACGCATTGATGAAAGTGTAAGTCCAATTGATATAGCTTCAACTATAACAAATATCCATAGACCAACCATGGTTTCCACTTGCTTTGTGAAGATAAGCACGCCAACACAAATACCATTTGCAAGTACAGAAACGATAAAATACATAAAGAATTTTACAAATAGTTGCTTAACTATGGAAACTGGAGCCACTTTTGTATGATAGAAGTTGTCACCCTCACGGCTAACACTTGTTGCACTAAAGGATGTTATGACGGTTGCAAAAATGAGCATAACAAGGAGAGTCATACCAAGTGCAATTTGCTCGCCGATTTGGTCTTGTCCAAGTTGGAGAGTAATGTTGTTGCAGAAGTAAACCATAACAGGCATTGCGCATGCGAGTACAAAATATTGGAAGGAGTAGTTTACAGAACGGAATACTTGCAAAAATTCTTTGTGCAATAGCGCAACAAAGATGGGACGGCGTCTGTTTTTGGTTTTATGTTTGAAGGCAGAGCCTTCAACTTCTATATTATTTAGTAGTGTTTTTGCATAAAGCTTTGCAATAACAAGTATTGTACCAATGAGTCCCAAACCAGTTAGTCCAATGAGAACTGGATATGCAATATAAAGTTCATGCCCTATCAATACATCAGCAAAATACTTTGTTGGTATCAAATATTTGGCAACTTCTACTATAACTGCAACAAAACCATCACTAAATACACTAAACTCGGTATCGTTCATAAATGTTACCATTCTATCAAACAGCAACATATATACTGCAAACATCAAAGTTACACAAATTGCAAGACCAATGATAATCAAGCCAAACTTATTACGGATTTTGTTGGTAAGATGCATGATTGGTATAGCAAGCATATTTGAAATAAAGAATGGTATAAACATCATAAATAATACCGAAACAGGTATCATTTTATAAAAATCTACACCCAATTCCATTGTATGTGCGTAAGAAATCAAAAATGGAACCAATACCACTGCAGTGATTGCAAATTGTGTGATAATTAGGAATAGTGTCTTGCTGATGAATACTTCTGTACCAGATACAGGGTATCTCATCAAGATTTCGTTGTCGCCCTTGTAATAAAGTACCTTTATCGTTGATGATGTGCCGATAAAACACATAAACAAAAAGAATACCGTATATACCAAAACAAGGGATTCGTATGCAATTTCTGCCTTATCGAACATTTCAAACAACATACATCCCACATAGTAAATACCGTAAATTGCCACAGCAAGCAATATAGGATATCCTATATATTTCAGCCAAGAATTCTTGCTTTGAGAATTTCCGGAAAATCTATTTTTTAACTCCAAACGGAGCAAAGTTCTAATATTCATATCGTTTTTCCTTGGTTTTTAGCATTAATCGTGCAAAATGATGTTTCTGCTCAAAGTGCTTTCTTGATTGATGAGGTCTTGTTCGGTAGCAGTAATTTTGCAGAATGTGGTTTCGAGTGTTTCTTTGTTGCCCTTGATGTGTAGGTCAATTACAGTTTGGAGTCTGCCGTCTTTGATGATAGCAACTCTATCACAAATTTTGGATACAAGGTCAAGGTTGTGTGAGCTAAAGAAAACTGTGTTACCATCTGCGCAGTGGTCATCCATTCTCTTGAGAATTTCTACCATTGATTGGTGGTCAAGACCCATCATAGGTTCGTCAAGTACCCATAGCTTTGGATTGTGAATGAGTGCTGCAATGATACAAATTTTTTGCTTCATACCATGTGAGTATGACTTGATTTGATTATCAACTGCCTTGGTGAGCTTAAATTGATTGACATATTTTTCAAACCTTTCATTACGGTCGCGCTTGGAAACCTTGTATAGGTCAGCAGTATAGTTAACATACTCTCTACCAGTTAGCTTTTCGTAAACAGAGTGGTTGTCTGGAACATATCCCATATTGAGCTTTGCATTGATAGGATCCTTTTGGATATCATGTCCGCAAATGGTAATTGTACCTGAATTAAAAGGATAAATACCTGTCAAACACTTGATAGTTGTTGATTTACCTGCACCATTTTGACCCAAAAAACCAAAAATTTCGCCTGGTTTTAGTGAAAGGTTAAGGTCTTCAACAGAAAAGCGTTCTGAATTCATATACTTTTTATAAAGGTGACTGATTTCTAACATATTACTCCTTCGTATGTACGCGCACGCGCGCACTTATTATATAATATACATTTGTATATTAACATACTTATTATATATAGTCAAGAACAAAATTTGATTTGAATGGAAATTTAGCCTAAAATTACCAAAAATCATCTCCATATCTCTATCAAACAACTGTTGCAAATCACCAAAAAGTGTGCTAAACTACAAAAATGATAAGTATATTAACTCAAGGAGATAAAATATGATCGTTCTCAAAAAGGCAAAAAACTATGAAGAAATGAGCAAAATGGCTTATTCAATCGTAAAAGATGTTGTTACTAACAATCCAAATGCAACCTTGGGTCTTGCTACTGGTAGCACCCCAATCGGTTTATATAAAGAAATGATAAAAGATTATCAAGCAGGAGTTGTCAGCTACAAAAATATGCTCTCCATTAACCTTGATGAATATGTAGGACTACCCGTTGAACACCCCGAAAGCTATCGTAGCTTTATGAACACCAACCTATTCAATCACATTGACATCGACAAAGCAAACACAAATGTACCAAACGGTCTTGCTGACGATATCGAAAAAGCTTGCAAGGACTACTCTGCCTTTATCGCTTCCCACCCTATCGATGTACAAATTTTGGGTATCGGTGGCAATGGACACATCGCATTCAACGAGCCAGGCACTCCACTTGATGCTCCCACGCACCTTGTCGAGCTCAAGGAAAAAACTCGCCTTGACAATGCAAGATTTTTTGATGGCGACATCAACAAGGTTCCTACCCACGCAGTTACCATGGGACTCAAGGATATCATGAGTGCAAAAAAGATTGTTCTTCTTGCTTCAGGAAGCAACAAAGCTCAAGCAGTTTTTGATATGCTCAATGGCCCCATCAGCACTGATTGCCCAGCATCAGTTCTACAATCTCACCCCGATGTAACAGTAATCTGCGACGAAGGCGCAAGTTCTCTTCTATAAGCTATTTTGGTAGCTTGAGATACATATTTTAGATAATTTTAGCACATTCAATGCAAAAAGAAATGCTCACAAATTGTGAGCATTTTTTGTTTTTTATTCTTTGTTATTTTGTGATTGTAATCTTTTTTCTGTTGCGAGGACAATCTACATTGATGCCCTTCGCTTCTCCGATATATGCACAATAAAGTTCGGTTGCAAGCGCATATACAAATGGAAGATTCATGCCCCTATATGATGGCATATGGAAAGCTTTATGCGCCATACGAGCAACTTCGGGGATATCGGTGAACGCAATCACTTCTGCACCAAGAAGAGATAGGCGTGTTGTCATCGCAATAAACTCATCTCTGAACTCGGAGTCCGGAGCAAGAAGCACAATCTTGGTTCCTTCTTCTACAATAGAGATAGGACCATGCATAAATTGTGATGTGCTAAACACATTGGATAGTGTATAGCAAGTTTCCATCATCTTAAGACTAAACTCACTGGTTACACTTTGCAAAATGCCACGACTCAAAACGATAAAGTTATTGAGGTCCTTGGTTTCTTCTGCAAAAGCCTTCAACTCATCTGCTTTATCATTGATGAAACCCTTTAGCATTGATGGGAGTTCCATAACATTCATTTTTGCTGTAACTGGACTCAATGCATTTGAGAGCATAAACATACTTACCATTTCGGCAAGATAGGTCTTTGTTGCAGCAACACTTCGCTCTTCGCCAGCATGAAGATCAATATGATAATCAGCAATCTTTGCAAGCTCGCTGTCTGGGTTGTTGGTTACAGCAACGGTAAGTGCGCCGGTTTCCTTTGCAGAGCGCATAACCATAATAGTATCAGTTGACATGCCACTTTGTGATATAGCAAGGAGCATACTATTGTGAAGATTTACCTTTGCGCCATATACAGTGGTAACAGATGGAGAAAGCTTTGATACAGCAATTTCGCCGATGGTTTCCACTATATACTTAAAATAGGTAGCTGCACTATCGCTGGTACCTCTTGCAACGGTTGCAATATTGGTGATGTTGCGTTCTTTGAATTCCTTGGCAATATCATTTATAACTTTCTTGTTGGCAGTTGCAACATTTCTTACAACTTCTGGTGCCGACAGGAATTCATCAAGCATTATAGACATAGCTACCTCTCTTTAATTTATGTACTTTTGTATTATGGCACAAAAAAATTATTTTGTAAAACAAAATGAGCAAAAAATAATTGACAAGTGCTCAAACTATCAATATAATATAGGAAGTGCTTGGAGTGCTGATGTAGCTCAGCAGGTAGAGCGCGTCCTTGGTAAGGACGAGGTCACGGGTTCAAGTCCCGTCATTAGCTCCATTAAATAGAAAAACACGCATGTTAAGTGCGTGTTTTTCTATTTAATCACGCTATTGAGGACAATATACTCGCTTGTTTTAACAAGCAAGGTGCATTAGTTTGGCTTTGCCAAACCTGGCGAAAGCAAATGCTTTGCATTTGGGTGCATTATCATCAAACATATGTATTTTACAAGTTCATCATCTTATCATAATACCATACTTTGTATGAGACATTCTTTCGCTGTCCCGTCACAATCTACCGATACTTCACGCATGTCAAGTGCGTGTTTTTCTATTTAATCACGCTATTGGAGACAATATACTCGATTGTTTTAACAAGCAGGGTGCATTAGTTTGGCTTTCAAATTTTAAATATACCTTTTATTTGTTCCATTTTTATGTTAAAATAATCTATAACACTTTTATTAGGATGTGAAGTTATGGCTAAACTATACTTTTTGCCACTTTATGAAGAAGTTTACAAACCTACAGCAAACATAACAACGATATTGCAAAATATAAAAAAACTCCTTTTGAAAAAATTACCATTCCAGTTTTTAGCAATGGAGCAAGAATTCAATTAGATAAATATCAAAAGGCAGGTGACTATCAAGAGTATGGCGACAACAGATGGTTCAGAGAGCCATATACTGCAAGTAAATACAACTATAA
This sequence comes from Clostridia bacterium, assembly GCA_017533505.1. GTDB lineage: Bacteria > Bacillota > Clostridia > Christensenellales > DTU072 > Stercoripulliclostridium_A. The sequence continues at coordinate 53,259 of JAFXIB010000089.1, forward strand.
TGTTGTATCTATTACAATTGATGGCAATACCACATATATAAAAAATATGGTCACTTGCTTCGATTTAGCGTTAGGCAATCATCACATAAAAATAACAATGAATGCGTACAAGTACAATCCTAATGAGCATTCTACTAAAAAATACAAAAAAGAACAATTCACTTCCGACTCTCAACAATTGGATTTATACATGAAAAACGGCGACTATTATCTTGTTGCAACACACAAGGTACAAAATGGTGCTTATACCTACATAGATCCCTATAATAGCAGTGCATCATGCATAAGTGGATACTATTTTGAATACCATTCACAAGAAGCCAATATCGTTTCAAAGAGTGAATTCTTTAGCAAGCTTGATGGCAATATCGACTTCAAAAACATAGATGTTTCATCCCTTAAAGAAAGTCTAGCTTTTAGAACAACAGCTGATATTTCGGCTTCTATTGTTCCTAAATTAGAAGCCCAAATTTCAGTTTCTAAAAAAGAAACAGCACCTGTTTATTCTACACAAAAGACACTATCCAACGACGAATACTTTGACATGATGGTGGGTGCTGTTTCCACAAAAAAGACAACGCAAATTGCTTCTTCAACAAAGTCAAAAGAGCCAAGTTCTATCAAGCCCCTAACCTTCATCACCGACTCCGACCCAAAGTATGCAGAGCTTTATGAAGACGGCACCCTTGCATATAACACACAAGAAATCGTTTATGTACCAAGGAGCGTTAAGAAGCTCAACCCATACTTCATTAAGGGCGACAAGAAAGTAAAAAAATTGGTACTTCCAGATGGTATTGAAGAAATTGCTAATGAGGAATTTAAGGAAAGTGCTCTTGAAGAATTGGTGTTACCTAAAACGCTAAAGCTATTCAAAAAGTCTGCCATTTATGGATGTATAAACCTAAAGAGCGTAAAATTTGAAGATGGTAACCCCTATTTTACTACCATAGATGATGTTGTCTATGAAAGGAAAGGTGGCACCCTTGAACTATTTTGGTATCCACCCACAAAAACCGATGTTAGCTTTACACCTCATAGCAATTGCACTTCTATTGGCTATCAATCTGTATGTAATCAACACCTTTATTATATAGACCTAAAGGGTGTTACGCTTGTTGATATGGGAGCATTCCAAGGCTCAAAGAAGATTAGAGAAGTAATATTCTCAAAGGACATAAAAGATATCAAGTCTTTCGCTTTTGACGGAACGGATTTGGAAGAAGTCAGCTTGCCAATTTCCATAAAAGTAGGTAGTTTTGCTTTCCCTGATGGTTGCAAGGTAAAAAAGAAACTACTATTCAAATAATAGATAATACTTATATTGCGTACACGCACGCAAATTTAACGCGCGTATTACTTGATTTTTAACAATATCTTATGTATAATTGTTAAATCGAACACTGGAGGCAAACTATGGATTACTCAAAAATTATCAGCCAAAAAGCTCAATCTATCCCACCATCAGGTATTAGAAAGTTTTTTGATATAGCGGCTGATATGAAAGATTGCATTTCACTTGGCATCGGTGAGCCCGATTTTATAACCGCGGCTTCTTTTAGTGATGCAGGTATTGCAAGCATCAAAGAAGGTAAGACACAGTATACATCAAACGATGGTTTGTTTGCTCTTCGTAAAAATATTTGTAAATATGTTCACATGCTTGGTGGCCCACTTTATGCTCCCGAAGATGAGGTTTTGGTTACCGTAGGTGCATCTGAAGCTATCGATGTATCTTTCCGTGCACTCCTTGACCCAGGCGACGAAGTACTTATCCCTGCACCATCTTATGTTTCCTATGCACCATGTGTTGAGCTCTGTCATGCTGTACCAAAGGCAATCAACTGCAAGGCAGAAAATCAGTTTAAGCTCACCCCAGATGAACTTGAAGAAGCCATCACTCCAAAGACCAAAGTTCTTGTTCTCCCATATCCAAACAACCCAACGGGCGCAATCATGGAAGAGCAATATCTAAAAGCTATTGCACCAGTAATTATCAAGCATAATCTCATCGTTGTATCCGACGAAGTTTACGGCGAGCTTACCTATGGCGCAACACATACCTCCATTGCAAACATCGAGGGTATGCGCGAAAGAACCATTCTTATCAACGGTTTCTCCAAGATTTTTGCTATGACTGGCTGGAGAATTGGTTATCTATGCGCTCCACACGAGCTTGTAAGTGTAATAAGAAAAATACACCAATATGTTATCATGTGCGCTCCTACTGCAAGCCAATATGCTGCAACAGCTGCATTGGAGTTAAGCTTCAAAAATGGCTTCCAAGAAGTAGAAGATATGTGCCGTCAATACAACGAAAGAAGAGTATATCTTGTAAAGCGCTTGAACGATATGGGACTAACTTGTTTTGAGCCAAAGGGTGCATTCTACGCCTTCCCGTCAGTAGCTTCAACAGGACTTGACGGAAGAGAGTTTGCAGAGCAACTTCTCCTTACCCACAAGGTTGCAGTTGTACCAGGCATTGCATTTGGCGAAAGTGGCAGAAACCACATCCGTATTTCCTATGCTTCCTCCCTTGATAACATCAAAACTGCTCTTGATAGAATGGAACATTTTGTAAATTCCCTTAAAAAATAATCATATTAATAAAAAACAACAGCTCCCAAATTGGGAGCTGTTGTGTTGTGTATGTTATATTATTCTACATCAATCCAGCTTGGATCTTGTGGATTTGCTTGGAATGCAGAAACCATTCTGTACTCTTTGTCAGTGATATATCCCTTTTCAAGAGCAACCTTTGAAAGTGTGGTAAAACAGCTGAGAGATGTGTTTTTAACTTCTGCTTGAGCAAGTCTTTCAATACCCTTTTTCATTTCGTAGGTAAAGATTGATACGATGCCAAGAACATCTGCACCAGCTTCGCGAAGTGCGTTTACAACTTCAATTGCACTACCACCAGTAGAGATAAGGTCTTCTACTACAACAACCTTTTTGCCATTTGGATCTGCGCCTTCGATACGATTACCTCTGCCGTGCTCCTTGTTGCCACCACGAACATAACCCATTGGAAGGTCAAGAATTTCGGATACGATCGCAGCATGAGGGATACCAGCTGTTGATGTTCCCATAAGAACTTCTGCTTCTGGATATTCTTCTTTGATAACAGATGCAATGCCGTTTTCCACTATCTTGCGAATAGCTGGAACAGCAAGTGTAAGACGGTTATCGCAGTAGATAGGACTCTTTATACCACTTGCCCAAGTGAAAGGATCGCTTGGACGAAGAAAAACTGCTTTGATTGATAGTAATGCTTCTGCTACTGATGTTGCAAGTGCTTGTTTATCCATGATTATTCTCCTTTGAATTCTTTAGTGCATCTAATATATGCTTCGCGTGGGTCTTCAGCTCCAGTGATAGAGCGACCAACTACGATATAAGTGCTACCCATTTCTCTTGCTTTTGCAGGAGTTGTAACGCGTTTTTGATCGTCAACAGAGTCGCCAGCAAGACGGATACCGGGGGTTACACTCATAAGACCAAGTTCCTTGATGATGGATGCTTCAAGTGGAGAGCAAACTACGCCGTCAAGGCCAGCTGCCTTTGCGTTGAGAGCATAGTGCTTAACGGTATTTTCAAGGGTTTCGTTGATGAGAAGCTCATTCTTGAGAGTATCTGCATCGGTAGAAGTAAGTTGTGTTACAGCGATAAGCTTGGGCATTGCGCCTTCTCCAGCTCCCTCTCTCAAGCCTTTGAGAGCTGCAGCCATCATTTTTACGCCACCAGCTGCATGAACATTGGTGATATCAACACCAAGCTCACCAAGGTTTCTCATTGCCTTGTAAACGGTGTTTGGAATGTCGTGAAGCTTTAGGTCAAGGAAAATCTTGAAGCCCTTTGCTTTGAGTTCTCTAACCATTGGAGCACCCTCTTTGTAGTAGAGCTCCATACCAACCTTAAGATAAGGTTTTTGGTCGCCTAACTTTTCCAAAAAGCTATATAGTTCTTCTTTAGAAGAAAAGTCGCATGCAATAATAACATCTTTACACATTGTGAGACCTCCCAATTATATCTGATAATTTATTTATTCCTAATTTTTCCATAGCGCCAGGTAGATTATCTACTATTTCCTTTGAGCCATATGGATTGACAAGATTGTATGAGCCAACCATAACTGCGTTTGCGCCGGCATACATCATCTCGATTACATCGTTTGCATTACTTATACCACCCATACCAATGATAGGTAAAGTGGTCTTTTCCCTTACCTTGTAAACCATATTTACTGCAACAGGGAATACGCCAGGACCGCTATATCCACCACTCTTAACAGAGATGATGGGCTTTGCTGTCTTAAGGTCAATACGCATACCTACCAAAGTATTGATAAGGCTCAAACCATCTGCGCCACCATTTTCTGCTGCCTTTGCAAGTATGGTAACATCGGTAACATTGGGGCTTAATTTTACGATGATAGGTTTTGTAGATACCTTTTTGATTTCCTTAACTAAACTTTCTACGGTATCTGGATTTGTACCAAAAGCCATGCCACCACCCTTAACATTAGGGCAACTAATGTTGAGCTCAACAGCAAAAACTTTTTCTACATCGTTGAACTTTTCAACAGTTTCAATATACTCTTGGAAGCTATGTCCGCCTACATTTGCAATGACAGGTTTGGAGTATACCTTGCTTAATTTTGGAATTTCATCGGAGATAACCTTGTCAACGCCAGGGTTTTGTAGTCCTATTGCATTGATAAGGCCTGCTGGGCACTCTGCAATACGAGGGAGTGGATTGCCGTATCTTGCTTCCCTTGTTGTGCCCTTCAAACTCATTGAGCCGAGGCAGTTGATATCGTAGTATTCACTAAACTCATATCCAAATCCAAATGTGCCACTTGCAGGGATAATTGGATTAGATAGTGTTACGCCAAAAAGTTCAACTTGGGTATCTAAAACTTTATTTTCGGTTATCATATCTCAACTTCCTCCGCATCAAAGACAGGTCCTTCCTTACAAACGCGTGCATATCCAGACTTGGTTACCACACTACATCCCATACAAGCACCAAATCCACAACCCATGCGTGCTTCAAGGCTGAGTTCGCCCTTTTCGGAATACAGCTTTAGAAAATGCATCATGACCATTGGCCCACATGAGTAGTAGTAATCCCATTCCCTCTCAAGTGCTTTTACGCATGCAACTGGATTGCCAGCAAAACCTTTTGAGCCATCGTCAGTTGCGATATGAAGGTCGCAAATTTCCATTAGCTCCTTTTCTAAAACAACCTCATCAGCTGTTCTAAAGCCTGCAACAAAGGTGGGACGAATGCCCATCTTTGCATAGCACTTTGCAAGGTAGTATAGTGGAGCAATACCTATTCCACCACTAACAAGCAAAGGTTTCTTTGCTCTATCCAAACGGAAGCCATTTCCAAGGTTATAAATAACTTTTAACTTTTCGCCTACCTTGACTTCGGTCATCTTATCGGTTCCGCCGCCTACTACTTTGTAGAATATGGTAAGCTCGCCACCTTCATAATTGCCTACGCCAAATGGACGATTAAGGTAAAATCCTGGCACAGTTACTTCCACAAAGCTACCTGGAGCACAATACTCTGCGCCACTAAAACGCATCTCATATATTCCACCAGCAATAGGTCTATTTAGGCTGACTATTAGCTCTTTTTGAATCATATTGTGGACACTCCCATGGTGTTTTCTTCAAGTACATCAAGAAGAACGCGTACTGTATCAAGAGATGTAAATACTGGTACATTGTTGTCAATAGCTGTTCTTCTGATATAAGCGCCATCAGCTTGTCCTGCTGTACCTTCGGTAATGGTGTTTACAACATAGGTTACATAACCCTTTCTCAAGCTATCCAAAATTTCTTCGCTACCTTGTGAGAGTTTTTTGCGTACTCTGGTACGAATACCATGTTCTTTTAGGAACTTTGCAGTACCTGCGGTTGCTTCGATATTGAATCCCATATCGTAGAAACGCTTGATAAGTGGCAATGCTTGTTCCTTTTGCTTGTCAGCTATGGTTGCAAGAACGGTACCATAGTTTGATACACGCAAACCACTTGCCTTGAGGGACTTATATAGTGCTCTATTCAAAGTCTTGTCGTAGCCTATTGCTTCGCCAGTTGACTTCATTTCTGGACTGAGAACTGCATCAAGACCAGTTAGCTTGCTATATGAGAAGGTTGGTGTCTTAACAAACCATCTTTCCTTCTTTGGATAAACGCCTTGATAGCCTTGCTCTTTTAGGCTTACACCAAGCATAACCTTTGTTGCGATGTCAGCTATAGGTGCGCCTGTTGTCTTTGCAAGGAATGGTACTGTACGGCTGGAGCGTGGGTTAACCTCGATAATATAAACCTTATCATTTGAGTCAACTACGAATTGAATGTTGAATGGTCCCTTTACATCAAGACCGATACCAATGCGATTGGTGTAATCAATGATGGTTTCTTGCACCTTTTCGCTCAATGAGTAGCATGGATATACGCTCATACTATCGCCACTGTGAACGCCAGCTCTTTCGATGTGTTCCATGATGCCTGGGATAAATACTTCGGTACCATCACAAACTGCGTCAACTTCACACTCTTGGCCAAGAATGTATTTGTCGATAAGAACGGGGTGTTTCTTGTTGATTTTTACTGCTTCAGCAAGGATGGGTTCAAGTTGCTCGCGATCATAAACGATGTGCATCATTCTGCCACCAAGAACGAATGAAGGACGAACAAGGACTGGATATCCAATCTCTTCTGCTGCCTTGATACCATCTTTGATGTTGAATACACTTCTGCCCTCTGGCATTGGGATATTCAAGCGATTGAGTGCTGCATTGAATAAGTCACGGTCTTCTGCTGCTGCGATGGACTCTGCAGAGCTACCGAGAATGGTTACACCAGCTTTATCAAGGTCTTCAGCAAGGTTGATTGCTGTTTGTCCACCGAGAGCTACGATAACACCCATTGGCTTTTCGAAGTCAATGACATTCATAACATCTTCAAATGTAAGTGGCTCAAAGTAGAGCTTATCGGAGATGGTGTAGTCGGTAGAAACAGTTTCGGGGTTATTATTGATGATGATAGCTTCATATCCAGCTTCACGGATAGCCCAAATTGCGTGTACGGTAGAGTAGTCAAACTCAATACCTTGACCAATTCTAATTGGGCCTGAACCCATAACGATTACCTTTTTCCTATCGGAGCAAACGGACTCGTTTTCGGACTCATAGGTGGAGTACATATATGGAATATATGAGTCAAATTCTGCTGCACAAGTATCAATCATCTTGTATACAGGATAGAGATTGTTTTCTTTGCGCATTGCATACATTTCAGCTTCGGTCTTGCCCCATTTTTCGCCGATGTAAGCATCACTGAATCCCATCTTCTTGGCTTTCTTTAGCACTTCAAGGTCGCCTACATTTTGAGCAATAACCTTTTCCATGTTAGTGATGTTTTGTATCTTTTCCAAGAAGAATCTATCAATTTGAGTTAGGTCGTATAGGTAGTCAATCTTAACATCACGACGGATGGCTTCGGCAATCGCAAACACGCGCTCGTCGGTGTTCTTGATGATGATGTCAATAAGATCGTGGGTACTGATTTCCTTGAGTGCCTTAACTTCAAGATGGTCAAGACCAGTTTCAAGTGAGCGAACTGCCTTTAGGATTGCCTCTTCAAAAGTTCTACCGATGCTCATAACTTCGCCGGTAGCCTTCATTTGAGTGTTTAGAACACGATTTGCTTTTGTGAACTTATCAAATGGGAATCTTGGTACCTTTGCTACAATGTAGTCAAGGCTGGGCTCAAAGGCTGCTTTACCACAACCAATGTCGATTTCATCAAGGGTAAGTCCACAAGCAATCTTTGCACTAACTCTTGCAATTGGGAAACCACTTGCTTTACTTGCGAGTGCTGAAGAACGAGAAACGCGTGGATTTACTTCGATTACAAAGTACTCAAAGCTGAATGGGTCAAGCGCAAATTGGACATTACATCCACCCTCAATCTTGAGCGCCTTGATGATGTTTAGTGCTGCATTCTTGAGCATATTGTACTCTTTTAGAGTAAGAGTTTGTGAAGGTGCTACAACGATGGAGTCGCCAGTATGAATACCAACAGGGTCCATGTTTTCCATACAGCAAATTGCTATTGCTGTGCCAGCCTTGTCGCGCATAACTTCAAACTCGATTTCCTTGTAGCCCTTGATTGATTTTTCAATCAAGACTTGGGTTACTGGGCTGAGTTTAAGTGCGTTTTTAGCAAGCTCACGGAGCTCTTCTTCATTGTCAGCAAAGCCACCACCTGTTCCACCAAGTGTGAAAGCTGGACGAACGATGATTGGATAACCAATTTCTTCTGCAATGCGCACACATTCGTCAACGGTGTTAGCAGTTTCGGATTGCAAAACAGGCTCGCCAATTTCAATACATAAATCCTTGAAGAGTTGACGGTCTTCTGCCTTTGCGATAGCTTCATAGCTGGTACCAAGTAGCTCAACTTGACATTCGTCAAGAATACCCTTTGTGGAAAGTTGCATACCAAGGTTAAGACCAGTTTGTCCACCTATTGAGCAAAGCAAACCATCAGGACGCTCATGACGAATAATCTTTGCTACATGTTCAAGATCCAAGGGCTCCATATAAACCTTGTCAGCCATAGCTTGGTCGGTCATAATGGTTGCTGGGTTGGAGTTGACAAGGATAACTTCATATCCCTCTTCTTTGAGTGCTATACAAGCTTGTGTACCTGCATAGTCAAACTCTGCTGCCTGTCCTATAACGATAGGACCAGAGCCTATCATCATAATCTTCTTAATATCTGTTCTCTTTGGCATTTTTGCGTCCTCCGATTTTCTTCATAAAGTTGATAAATTGCTCGAAGAGATAACCCATTCCTTCTTCTGCTGGATGATATTGCATAGCAATAACATAGTTATCTTTGTCGATTACACCCTCTGCTGTGCCATCAATGATATTGGTATGAGTGAGGGTTAGGCCAGTGCCTTCAAGTGAGTCTTTATCTATAACATGAATGTGGTTTTGAGAAGTGATTTCAATTTCGCCTGTTAGGATATTCTTTACAGGTTGGTTTGCGCCATTGTGGCCCACCTTCATTTTTGCAATCTTTGCGCCATATGCGTATGCAATAAGATGTGCGCCAAGGCCAATGCCCATGATTGGTAGCTTGCCCTTGAATTCCTTGATAAGGTCAGCAATTTCCATGACAGAGCTTGGTGCATCTGGGCCGTCAGAGATAAACAAGCCTTGAGGACGGTGCTTTAGGATTTCTTCCTTGGTTGCATCAAATGGGAATACAACTGCGTTGCATCCATTGTTTTTGAACTTGCGAATCATGGTTGACCTTACGCCACAATCAATGATACCAACGGTAAATTGTGGGTTACGGGTGCGTGCGTACCACACGCTCTTGGAAGATACTTCCTTGACTGCATGGGATACCAAATTATATGCTTTGATTTCCTTAACACACTCATCAACATCTCTGCCAGCATCTGTTATCATTGCACGCATACTACCTTCGGTACGGATGATTCGTACAATTTCGCGTGTATCAATGCCCTCAATTCCAGGAGCGCCATTGTCGCGAAGAACTTCTGCAAGTGTACGGGTAAAACGGAAGTTTGATGGAGAGTCATTATACTCCCTGACAATCATTCCACTGATGTGCACAGCTTTGGACTCAAAGTCATCATCGGTTAGACCATAGTTGCCTATGATTGGATAACTCATGCAAAGCATGCAGTTGCGATATGCAGGGTCAGAGATAATCTCTTGATATCCTACCATCGAGGTGTTAAAGACCAATTCGGCGATACGAGTTTCGTTTGCGCCAAAGCCTTTACCCAAAAAGGTTTTGCCATTTTCAAGCACCAACATTCGTGTATTCATATTTCCTCCAAACATTTGGATATTTACTTATTTTGCCATACCACCTTGCCGTCTACCATCGTAAGCTGATTGAAGCCGTAGAATGTGTAGCCGATAAAGGGTGAGTTTTTGGAAAGTGATAGTATTTCACTTTCTTCGTAAGTGTGCGCATTGCTGATATCAAGTGCGCAAAGGTTTGCTTTTGCACCTATCTTTAGCTCTGGGATAGGTAGTCCCATTCTCTTTGCAGGAGCTGTTGAGACAAGCTCAACAAATCTCTTGTAAGAGATTTTACCATTCCTCACAAAGTGCGTGTATATGCTTGGTAAAAAGGTTTCAAGGCCAATGATACCATTCAAGCTCTTTTGATACTCTCCCTTTTCGTGTTTAGCATGGGGAGCATGGTCGGTTGCAAGCATATCCACAGTGCCATCTAAAAGCGCATCTATGGTTGCTTGCATATCTTCATATGAGCGAAGAGGTGGATTCATCTTGGTGTTGCCGTCCTTGATATCCCTATCACATAAGAGCAAGTGATGTGGACAAGCTTCAACGGTAATGTCATAACCTTCTTGCTTTGCATTACGAATGTACTCGTAAGCCTCGGCTGTGGAGATATGACAAAAGTGATATTTTACACCAATTTCCTTTGCCATTTCAATTTCGCGCTCAACAGCCACAATTTCTGCTTGTGGTGTTGTGCCAAGGTTTTCAGCTTCGGCGTGTGATGCTATCACTATGCCTGCTTCCTTTGCAATCATCATGGCCTTACGGAGTAGCTCAAGATTGTTGACACCCTTTCCGTCGTCAGTGAATGCTTTAACCCTGTCTTTTAGCTCTGTTAAATCACTTAACTCTACTCCCATTTCTCCTTTGGTAACAGAAGCAAATGGATAGCACTTTACAACTGCATCGCGCTCAATTATGTCCTCTTGTACCTTTAGGTTAGCTATGCTGTCAGGACAAGGATTTAGGTTTGGCATAGGCATAATTGTGCCTACTCCACCCTTTGCAGCAGCAAGGGTACCAGATGCTATCGTTTCCTTGTACTCATATCCTGGCTCACGAAGATGTACATGCACATCAACAGCTGATGGCATTACCCATAGTCCATTTAGGTCTATGGTATCTTTCCCTTGGATACTCTCTGCAATATCAACGATTACACCATTTTCGTCTATAGCGATATCGCGATTTTCGAGTTCATCTCCTATTAAGATTAGTCCGTTTTTGAGTATCATTATAGCTTTCCTTGTAGTGCGAGTGTGATTACTGCCATTCTTACATATACGCCGTTTTCAGATTGCCTATAAATGCGACTCTTTTCGCACTCGGCAACTTCGGAGGCAATTTCTATGCCACGATTGATGGGCGCTGGGTGCATGATGATGGCGCGATTTTTCATTTGAGCTACGCGCTCCGATGTCATACCATAGTTTTGGTGGTACTCTTCCTTGGTCATCTTCATAGCCTCTTGATGGCGCTCAAATTGTACGCGTAGAAGATTTATGATGTCGCAAGTCTTTACAGCTGTCTCGATGTCGATATACTCTGCTGTGTCCTTGTCCGCAAACTCTTCTGGGCCGGAACAGTAAACTTTCATACCAAGTCTACGCATTACTTCGGCATTTCCATGCGCTACCCTTGAGTGTGCGATATCACCTACAAGCGCAATCTTGAGTCCTTCAAATCTACCAAACTCTTCATAGATTGTCATAAGGTCAAGGAGAGTTTGGGTAGGATAGTCTGACTTTCCATCTCCACCATTAAAAATAGGGACCTTGATACCCTCAAGTTCCCTATAATACTCATCCTGCGTATGACGAATGACAACACCATCAACACCCAAACTTTCAAAAGTCCTTACTGTGTCGTAAAGAGTTTCTCCTTTTTGAACGCTTGATGTTGCAAGATTGACTGAAAGTGGTGTGATACCCAAATTAATCATTGCGATTTGAAAACTATATTGGGTACGAGTAGAATTCTCATAAAAAAGGTTGACCATCTTCTTCCCTGGGAAGTTGACTGTCCAACCTTTCTTAAAACGAATAGCAAGTTCTATGATGTCCATAATTTCGGGAGTTGATAAGTCCCTCAATGTTAGCAAACCTCTCATAAGTACCTCGCGTGCATATGCAAATTTTTTATATTATAATATAAGAACTTACACTTGTAAAGTAAATTAGAAAAAAACTCCATATAAATTTTGATACGATAACAAAAAATCCAAATGCACTCTTGACAAAGGATATAGCATTTCATAAAATAAATTTAGCACTTATGCAAGGAGAAACAAACTATGTCCGAACCTTTAGTTCTTGATGGAAGAGCAGTAGCAAAGTGGGTGGAAGCAGACCTACAAAAAAGAGTGGCTGTTATCAAAGAAAAGAGTGGCGTAACACCCGTTCTTGCAACGATAATTGTTGGCAACAATCCCGCAAGCGAAACCTATGTTAGGATGAAAGGTAATGCTTGTAGGCGTGTAGGAATGGAGCCCAAAAAGGTAGAGCTACCCGAAACTACCACAACCGAAGAGCTTTTGAGCGTAATTGAAGAGCTAAACAACGACGATAGTGTATGTGGCATTCTTCTTCAACACCCAGTACCCAAGCACATTGATGAGCAAAAATGCTTCAATGCAATCTCCCTTGACAAAGATACTGATGGTGTAAACACAGCTTCATTTGGCGCCGTAACAATGGGCAACAAGGGCTTCAAATGTGCAACCCCCTACTCAATTATGACCATACTTGACTACTACAAGATTGAGCTAAAAGGCAAGCATGCTGTGGTAATTGGCAGAAGCCCTATTCTTGGCAAGCCCGTATCCATGCTACTTTTGAATGCAGATGCTACCGTAACTATTTGTCACTCAAGGACACAAAATCTCCCTGAAATCGTAAAGACAGCAGACATCGTTGTTGCCTGCGTTGGCAAAGCAAACTTTGTAAAACGCGATTGGCTCAAGGAAGGAGTTGTCCTTGTTGATGCTGGATATAACGAAGGAAATGTTGGTGACATCGACCTCCAAAACGCAGCAGAAATCAGCAGTGCTTATACCCCTGTTCCTGGTGGCGTTGGCCCTTGCACAATTGCCATGCTAATGCGCCAAACCGTCGAAAGCGCCGAAAGAAAGTATTTATGATTTAGGTGTCCTAAATTTTGATTATGGTTTACCAAAAACAGCAGTTGCAACAAAACTGCTGTTTTTCATTTTTAGCAAAAAATTTGTAATTTGTATGTGTATGATTGTATACTAATTTTGTTGGTTTTGATGCTATGCTAATTATGTTAGAAATAGCAAAAAACAATGCCTTTGCTCGGCATGTTTATATCCACCGAAAAAACTAAATTTCATAAGCTTTTTGTTGAGCAAATTATTCTACAAAATATTAATGTTATCTTAATTTATGATGCGATTTTGATTTGTATTAAAAATTAAAAAGGATAAATTCCATATCGCAAACAGACAAATCAAAAGGCTCTGCTGGTAATATTTTGGTAAAATATATTGACTTTATTAGGTGCGCGCGTATACAATAGCGTATATATTAATGCACGCACATGGGCGCAGTGCGTATACAATATGCGCCTAATACATTATTTTGCTAAAAAATAGCACCCCAACAAGGAGGCGTCTATGAAGAAGAATATATCCAAAAAACTCAGCAAGGCTACAATATTGCTCGTTGCATTTGTAGCTCTTACCATGGTGTTCACTATCTATCAAACATCAATCAACAACAAGTTGAATGATGCTCTTGAAGGTACGGATTTAAGCATTTTAGAGGAAACTTTACCTATTGCACATGCTTATACTTCGGCAGTTTCAAACATGTCTAGTTTAAATACCGCTTATACCACGGCTTATAAATATGAAATGGGAAGGTTGGATTATACTCGCTCAGACACAAGTTCAGATATTACGCTTTCTGCTAATCTAACTCGAGCTTCATATGGATCTGTACTTGGGTTTACTGCATCGTTTTATGTAAAATACGCCGGACACAATCGGAGTTCAAGCGAAGAATGGAAAGTAACTGCACATGGTGCATCGACAACCACTTCGGCAACAGCCTCCGGCAACAGCGACAGCACTACCTATTCAGCATCTGCGACATGTCCCGCTGGTACCACTAAATTTACGGGTTACTACTATGGAAATAGAAGACTTTTAACTGATTGGTGGGAAATAAATAATCTTAATATAACATTAACAACTTCTGACAGTACCGCTCCAACATTCTCTTTAAGTAATGAGAAAAAAGTGTATGATACTGGACATGATGGAGTTGGCGAAAGTTTTACTATAACAGATGATGGTGCTGGTCTATGGACTGTCACTTATGATTATTATGATTTGGCTGGCAAGCAACAAGTTACCGGCTCTTATGCTTTAAATAAAACTGGAACTTTAAAGGATGACTATGTGACCTCACACGATTTTGGCTTCACAAATGGATATGGTATATATGATATTACTGCAACAGATAATGTTGGCAACAACAACACTATAACACTCTACTATTATAGCTCAAATGTAACAGCATCTCCATCTGACTCCTCTTTTGGTCAAGTTGCTGTTGGTGACAACGCTTTGATTGATGGTGAATCCGTAAAAACTACTGCATATACCCCTGATACTACATATAGTGTATATGCAACGGCTAAAGAAGGCTATTTCTTCACCGGATGGAGTTCTTCTTTTGGTGGCGCTGCATCATTAACCGAAACCTATGGATACGGTAGTTATAATACAACTAAAAACGCATGGGAAACCAGTTATACCATCCCTGCTTGGGATACCCCAAAATACTCGGAGTTTGCATGGACGGCGCAATACCAATCCATCCACACCGTGCTATTAGACCATGAGAAAAAAGGATTTATATCAACCACGCAAAAGTTTACTTATCCATATGATGGGGACGTTGTAACTATTTCTACTACAATCAAATCTACTGATAATTATAAAGCCGAAATCACATATTTGGATTCCAATGGCAACCAAATGTTGGATTATCCAAAATATGCAGGTAACTATACCATCAAGGTTACAATTTACAATAAACAGACCACAGCTTATGTTTTAGGTACAGCATCTTATCCACTGACAATAAAGCCTATAGATATCTACCTCAAGCCTAACATAGCTTCATCTAAAAATTACGACGGAACAACCTTCGCAACACAAATCGAAAACGCTACAACTGGCCTTTGGACATACGATGATGTTGGTTCTTCAAAAAATCCAGAAGCTAAAACTGTGGCAGAAACAGATGAACTATCCTTTGTTAACATTGCTGATGATATATATTTTACATATGCAGAAGCCAATGTTGGCACATGGGTCATTACTACTAACTACGATGCCAACAAAAAAGCCACAACTGCAGCCAAAATTGACAGCGACAATACTGCCTTGATAGGTAGTTATATCCTTCATACAAAAGTTGGTGACAATAAGAATGGCTGTGGCGATGATGTAAAGTCGCAAATCTTGCCCATCCCCTTGGTCATCGAAAGCCTTGGGTACTCTACTTATGCATATAATAAAGATGACCCATCATTTACAAACCCAAACAATGAAAACTACAAAGTGGTTTATGTTAATGGGGAAAAGTTTACTTCTTCTGATAAATCATACTATGGCAAAGTATATGACGGCACAGACGATGGATATATTAACGGAATTAAGATTTCCGGCTTCTTAACAACCTTTGAAGAGTCTTTTGCCATCGTTTTGGGAACTGAACAATATGATTTTACCCCAACAGATGGTACCTTTACTTTTAATCAAAAGATTCACTCTTCTTTTGACCCTGCCAATGAAGATACCGATTCTGCCTATGCATGCGATACTAACGACCTAAAGACCTCTCGTAGTGACTCATTTACGATTAGTGGTGATACAATCAAAAACTACATAATCACCATTAATGATACACCTCAAAATAGTGCATATGCTGGTGGTGGTTTATCCATCGTAACAAATGATATTCTTGTAACACAAAAACCTATCGATATAGCTTTCTCTTCAACACTCAATACATCCAAAGTTTATGATGGCAACGATACTGTAACCGATAGTGCATATATAGATTGGACTTGGACAACTACAAATGCATTGATTACCATAGGTACTACTACCGACCCTGTAACCATTGACTTTGGAGAGGCTAGCATTGTATTTAATTCCGCTGAAGCCAACTATAATCCAATTACTGGCACCATGTTTGGTAATCCTAAAACCATAACCATTTCTAATTATAGTTTGGTGGATTCTAACTCTAATGGAAATAATAGTACTAAAATATCTAATAATTATCACCTTAAGAACACCACATATGAATTAAAGTCCGCCGATTATAGTCAAGAAAACTACGAAAGTGGCGCTTGCTTTGTAATCAAAACAAGAGAAATCTCCATCTCGACCTCTGCCGTTGGAAAAGTATATGACGGAACCACAATAATGCTTAATAAAGATGGAGAATCTCCAACGCTAAATTACAGCAATGTTTTAGAGGATGATAAAAACCATATCGCTTTAGAAATGGTTGAACCTACATTCCCCTCTGCAGATGTAAACAATTATAAAGATGTAACAACAAATGTTACTCTTTCCGGTGACAAGAGCAACAATTACCATCTGCCAAATGGCACAAAAGAAGATACTATTATTGTCGAAAATGCCAACTCTGAAGGCGATAGTACTGCTACAACACTATCTATTACTGCAAAAAATAGTGAGTCTTATGAAGTCGATGAAAATGACACTAAAGTATATGATGTCATATCCTCACTTGATAAAACATCCTTAACTTACACTTCCATAGCACAAACACCTGTCTTAACCATCATAGACACAGCAATCAACAGCCAAGAGCTTGTTGCTGGAGTAGACTATACTATCCAATATTTTACCCTTGTTCTTGATCAAAATAATAAATATATTGAGGGCGACTCCATTGAACAGGCTAATATCAAAAATGTAGGTACATATCGCATTTACATTGAGTTTACTAAAAACTACTCTGGTAATCGCTCTATTGATTTTGAAATCACAAAAGCTCCTGTTGAAGTTATCATTACAGGCACATTGAGCAGTGTTTATGGCGAAAAAGTATACAATAGCAACATTGATTATGGTAATTACTCCGATTCATTTGGAACAATGATAACCGTTGTAAATGCTGCTAACCCCTCTGTCACAATCGAAGGTTCTTGGTATTTTGTAGACACTCCTTCCCAGTACTTAAACGCAGGTAAACATACTTTCGAAATAAAATTTGTATGCAGTTCGGACTTCAATTCTACTTATCTTGCAAACTACCAAACTGTAAGCAATCAAATGGTTACCCTCGTAATCAGCAAACTCGACATCACCATTAGTGCAAAAGCACAATCTATGACGTTTGGTGATAGCACAGAAACAGCATTTATAAATACTGCAATTGAAGTAACATCAGGTGCAATTATCCCAAAACTTGATAATGGAACCCCCGTCGAAATATCAGATTTTGGCACCGTTACTTCCTCCATCTTAACAAAGAAATATCCCACTGCTCAAACCGAATTGGTAGATCTTGCTGATGATAGTTACAACCTATCTTCAAGCGATTTCATTATGGCCACAACCTATGAAATTACTCTCAACAAAGATATAGCAAAGGATAAATCTATTGAAACAAATTATAATATCACTTGGGTAGATAATACATTTACGGTAAATCGACTCAGTGTTGACTTTACTGCAAATCCAACCAGCAAAATTTACGGGGAAGATGATCCCACTCTAACATATACAACCAATCTCCCCAGCCATCTCTTCTTTGTTGGCAAATTGGCTCGTGCAGAAGGCAACAATGTTGGCTCATACAAAATACTACAAGGCACAATCCTACCTGAAGAGTATAAGATTGAAAACAACATAATCGTAACCCCTATTCTTGATACTAAACCTTCTACTGATCCAAGCATTGATTACTTCAAGGCAAACGACATTACCGTATATTACAATGTAATAAACTATACATTCACATCGTTTAATCTTGAAAATAGACTAACTGCAGAAGGCGCTACCGAAAACATATTGTTTACCATTACTCATAGGCTAATTTCTATTGATTTAAGCCAATATAATGGTAACAACACTACACACTCCAACATATTTGGCGAAACAATTAATCTTTCAAATATTCTTGAAGATAAAATATATACCATAGGCGAACAAGGCTTGGCTTATGATGATGATTTGGCTATAATCATTCCAAACCTCAATGTTCAACGCATGAATGAAAATACCGGAATTATCGCTACAAGTATTTTGGCTGGAAAATATGATTTGTCATTGTTTGATAATGCCACTGAGCTTTACAACACTAAAACAAATGCAACGGGTGAAAACGCAATAACATATGGCAACTATCAAGTTTACATCATACGTTGCACATATACCATAACTCTACGTCCCGTAACAATTGTCCCTAAAGGCGCTACAAAAACCTATGGTCATACAGACCCCGATAGCATCCATGAAAACACCATAGTATACACTGGCGATGACACTAAAGTAGGTCTTTTAGATTCATACAGGTTTACCGTCAAGCTATTGCGTTCCCCCGGTGAAGATGTAGGAACTTGGGCTATCACTGGATATGAAATAACCGAAGGCTCTGCCCTTGCAAAAAATTACGATATTTCATTTAAGGCTGAAAACGATGATGGCACCCCCTATGCATCTCTTACGATAACACCACTTGCAGTAAAGCTAAATGCTGTTATGACCGAGGAATACCATAAAGTCTCATTTGACACAGACAGATTGAACTTGTTAAATACAATAAAGGATAAAA
Organism: Clostridia bacterium; assembly: GCA_017533505.1. Classification (GTDB taxonomy): domain Bacteria; phylum Bacillota; class Clostridia; order Christensenellales; family DTU072; genus Stercoripulliclostridium_A. The sequence continues at coordinate 71,988 of JAFXIB010000089.1, forward strand.
CTCGTCTTCTCAACATCCGTAAGAGCTTTGATGTTTCCCATGTCACAATTTCTAAAGCACCAACTGGTGTTGTAATTAACGATGAAATCAAAACTCTAATTGTTGACAATGGTGGTGGCCTCGCTTTACCACAAACTTATGAGCATCCCACAACACCAGGCACAATGACTTACCCAACCAGTGTTGATACATATTCTTTGATTCTTAACCAATCCCTCGTTGATGATACCGAAGGAAAGTTCAAAAACTATACATTCTCTGTTGGACAAGCCACTGATAAGGGTTCCTTCATAATCACTCCTCTAACAGCAAAGATTAAGCCGACTGGTATCGACGAGAATGGCAATCTCTCTCTCGGCGCCCTAACATCCGTTTATGGTGACCCACTAAAGACAATCACATACACTGCAGAGGTCAACAATCAACCACTAACCGATAGCGAAGGAAACCTTCTCGTAGGTGACGATCTTCCATTTAGTGTTACCCTAAAATTAAATAACACAAATTACAAAGAGTATCCCAACGGCAATTCATATTTGCAATATGGTTCATATAATATAGTCATTGACTCATTCGAAAGTGAAAACTATCTCATTGAACTTGACACACAATTCACATATGCATATCACGTAACAGCTCGTCCAGTTACTGTAACTCTAAACAATGTTATTAACAACACTATAGCAGTCATTTATGGCAATGATGAACCTATCATTCCTATGCTTGACGCAACCACTACTCACTTTGATTATACTTTCACAATCAATGGTTTGTTGGATCAATCAGACAGTTCTCTGTATGCTTATAACCCTGCTGCCGAAAACCCATTGATTCTCACAAGAGACGCTGGTAACGATGTTAAAACAGATGGTTCTGCTGGTTATCAAATCAAATGCGATACAAATGTGATGAATAGTATAAATAGTAACTATACATTCCAAGAATATACAAATTGCTATTTAGCAATAACACCACGCCCAATTCTATTCTTCCCCGTTGAAGGTGTAAAAGGATACTATGGTAATGATGTTGTTGGTCTAACATATGGTGCTGTATACTTTGAAAACGATATACCATCCACTGAAGAACAACTCTCCGGTGATATCGCAGATGCCCTAAAGAATTCTCTTTCTATTGGAACAAATGGCACAACTCCAGTAGGATACTATTTTATTGATAGCAATTTCACAAATGAAACCTATACCAACTATGAGTTCGTCTACTATACCTCATACTTCAACACGCTTAACAATAGCAATGGTTGGAATTATAGTATTAGAGATTTCTACAATCGAGAGATAGATTCACTAAATGCCGAAGAAAAAGAACTGTACGAAACTTTCCTTTCCTTCGGTTGCGACTTAACAAAGAGTTACTATGAAGTCATTCGCAGACCCGTCAAAGTACAAATTGGAAATGTAACTGGCTTTATCTTTGGAAGCGATCCTTCTGCCATCAATTATTATAAGAACTTCACAAATGTTGATGATGACCCTGCTGGCGAATGGAGTGGTCTGATTGAAGGAGAGACATTGAATGGTACCCCTGGCCTTCCAGACTGCACCCTTTTGCCCAAGTTTGATGATTACGGAGAAGCTATTGGATACCCAATAAATGCAGGTAGCATAACAAATGACAACAACCCCAATTACGATATTCGATTTGAGAATGGTGATTTTGCTGGCAAACTATATGTTGATAAACGCACCATTACCTTAACCCCTATTGCTAACCAAAAACAATATATGAAAGAAATGCCTGATTTGGATTACAATATAACTGGTAGCTTTGTTGATGGTTATACTCCAATAGACGAAAATGGCGAGTTCGATAGAGAGTTAGTATTCTCGCTCTCTGTTGTATTTGACGAAGGTAAGACTGCTCTCACTGCTCAACCCAAAACATATAAATATGCATTCAATATTGAAACCGAATATCCATTTGTTGATGGTACTAAATTAAGTGAGTGTTACACCATTGTTACTGAATCAGATGCTGCTTCATTCACAATCATGCGTGCTGCTCCTGTGATCACGATCGATGGAGCAATTGCCGATCCAACAGACATTTCTGGAAGATCCTATACTTTGGATCTCCAGTATAATGGCAACAATCAATTGGTTTCAACTACTCTTGGAGCAGGCAAATTTGATGCCGAAGGTAATGAAACTGGTTCTCTTGAATTCCGTGATATGGATGAAAATCTAATCACTGAGCTCTTATTCAAGGATGCAGGCAACTACCAAGTTGAAATTATTCCTATAGTAGATGGCACAAAGTTTATTGATGTAAACAATTCTCTCTATTTAACCATCAATATCAAGAAGTATGCTCTTGCTGAAGTTGATCCTACTGATGAAAACTATGGTTTGGCATTAGAAAAGATTTATGGCGAAGCTGATGGCAACCTCGAATTCCAAATCAATGGTATTGGTACTGATGGTAAGTTGAGTGCATCACTCAAGCGCGAAGAAGGCGAAGCTGTTGGCTCATATGACATCACCGAAATCATCTTCGTAAACAGCAACTACGAAGTATCATTCAAGGCTTGCTCATATGAAATCAAGGCTAAAGCTCTTGAGATTACTCCTAACAACATCGAAAACAGCACCAAGATTTACGGCGAAGCTGATGGCGAGCTTTACGAAGACATCGATGGCGTAAATGACGAAACCTTGAGAGTAATTTACAGCCGTTCAGCTGGCGAAAATGTTGGCAAGTACGATGTTGCATTCAGCAAGGTTATCAAGCTTACTACCGACGAATTTGGTGCTATTGTTCCCGTCAAGGATGAATTTGGCAATTATGTTGAAAACGCCAACTATTCAGTAACCCTTGCTGACGGAACAGGTACCGAAAAGTACGAAATCACAAAGCGTAAGGCAACCGTTACAGCAGTATCTGTCCAAAAGGTATTTGATAGCATTGCAGTTGACCTTGACAGCCTATCATACAATACTGAAAATGTTGTTTCAGGCGAAACATTGGTTGGCTCAATCACCATCCTAACTGGCGCTCCTGTTGAAGCAGGCACATATGCAATCGTTCTTGAAGGATTCAATGAAGCTCCCGAAAACAGCAACTACGACATTACTCTTGTTAATGCTACTTGCGTAATTTCCCCTGCTCCTATCTCCATCAAGGCAGTAAGTGTTACATACGAATATGGCGACACCATCGCTGACTTTGATTATGAAGTTTCTGGCACAGTATATGCTGGATACCCACTTGAAGGTAAACTTGCACTTGGCGCAAACAACCAAATCGTAAGTGGCACACTCAACAACAACGAAGGCAGAAACCCCAACTATAAGATTACTTATTTAAGTGGTGGCGTATGCACGATCACTCCTCGTCATATTACCATAACCGTAACAGCGTCTGTTGAGCAAGTTTACGGCGACGAGCTAACAACTATCCCATATGCTGTTACAAGCGCAAACGGATTGGCTGATGGCGACGAAGCACTCCTTGGTAGTCTTGCTCCAAGTGGCAAAGATGTAAACCTTGATGGTTACACCATCGAAATGGGCACATTGCAAGAGCTCAACCCCAACTACTTGATTACTCTTGAAACTGCTGACCACAAGTACATCATCACCCCAAGACCAATTTCCGTAACCGTTGAACCAAAGACCATCGTTTACGGCGACGAGCCAATCGCACTCGAATATACAGCAGAAGGTTTGATTGGCGAAGAGACACTCAATGGTGAGTTATATTGTGATTTAGGCACAGACGCCAAGTCTTACCCCATCACTCAAGGCACTTTGAACCATCCTAACTACGAAATTACTACCTTCAATGGTGCAGATTACACCATTACTCCAAGAGCAATTGTCGTAACCATCAAGGATGCCGAAAGTGACTTTGGTCAAGAAATTGCTGAACTCGAGTGGTATATTTCAAAGGGCAGATTGATTGGTCAAGATGATCTTGGCATCGTCCTAACCAAGGCTGAAGGCACCACAATGGGCACTTATGAAATCACAGGTTCCTTCAACAATGACAACTACACAGTTGAATTTGTCAATGGTACCTACACCATCCACAAGTATCAAGCTGTTATCACAGTTGCAAACCAATTCATCACATTCATCGAAGATGGCGATGCTCGCTCCATCCAAGCTGAATGTAGTTCAGGTGCAGAAATCATCTTTACCGTAAAGGGCGAAGAAGTTTCCAACTACTTCAGAGAAGCTGGCAAATACACCGTAGAGCTAACTGCTCCCGAAACTGACAACTATTATGCTCCAGAAGAAGTTATCGTTTACATCACAATCAATCGTCCTGTACTCAAGACCGAAGCAAATGGTATCGATGTAACTCTTACAAACGAAAACGGATTTGATCCTAACCTCTCAATCGAAATGGAAAAACTCCCAACCGATTATATGGATATGATTGCAGAACTCACCTCAAAGCAAAAGATTGTTCGCGCATTCACCCTAACATCCATCAACGAGGATACTTTGATTGAAGAAGTTGAAGGCAAGACCACCGTTACCATCAAGGTACCTACCATGCTCAGCGAGCAAGAAACCGTACAAGTTCTTGTCCGTGAAGACGGCGAATACGATATCATCGAAGTTGAAGTTCTCGATGGTTATGTAACTCTCGAAGTTGATAGCCTATCAAGCTTTGCATTCATCACCGAAGAAAACACCAACTACTTGCTACTCATACTCATCGGTGTTGCATCACTAATTATGCTTGGCTCTGTAATGGTATTCCTATTCCGCAAGAGAGCATAATTCCTTCCCTAACTAAATCATAAAGACGGGGAACGCAAGTTCCCCTCTTTTTGAGCCATACACATCTTACTTTGGAGACTACTATGAAACTTATGAAAGCCGAAATGTGGGATAAGATGCAATATCTTTTCCGCGCATACTATAATCGCACAATGCATGCTTCCTACTTCTACGATGGCCAAATTGACATCGATGCTCTCAAAAAAGCATATATGGCAGTCGTAGCAGAAATCCCTGTGCTTCACAGCACCTATCACAACAATTTTATCAAGCCCTATTGGGTTATCAACGACACCTATTCTCCAGAAGACTTCTTCAGCTTCGTAGAAACCGACGACCCAATCAAAGAGCTTGATGACTTTATGGGCTTTACAGTACCAGCAAATGGTAGAGTGCAATTCCGTGCAAGGGTAATTCGCTCACAAGGCAAGGATATTTTGGGCGTTGTTGTCAACCATATGTGCTTTGATGGCTCCGATATGCGTTACTTTAATATAAAGGTTGTAGAAACCTATAATCAATATGTTAAGGAAGGCGTACTCGCTCCAGATATCAAAAAGGGCACTCGCTCTGCTGACCAAGTATACTATCAACTTTCCGAAGAAGACCAAAAAATCGCAAAGGGATTATATAAAAATATCTCTACTGTTGAAAATAAGGTTACCTTCCCATTCGCAAAAGACGATGGGAGCGAAAAATGCCGTTTAGTACGCGAAAAACTTTGTCGCGAGGATTTCCTCAAGATGAAGGCAAAGGGCAAGGAAATGGGCGCTACAATCAACGATGTGCTACTTGCAGCATATTTCCGTACTTTATATAAATATATAAACACCGATGGTGCATCAATAACCGTACCTTGCATGTACGACCTACGCAAATACACAGGGGGCTCATCCCTTGGTCTAACCAATATGATAGGCTTTATGCCATGCACCCTTTCACCCGATGTGGGCGAAACAATGGCTGACACCGTTCAAAAGGTCAAGGTGGCACTCCAAGGCGCAAAGGAAGATAGGTTCACAGGGCTCTACTCTCTACCCCTTCTCAAGCTTGCCTACACCATTTTGCCCCATTGTATTTCTGAGATTGCAATACGCATCGGCTACACCAACCCCTACATCGGAATGTCCAACATTGGCATCATAAATCCACTTGAATTTGCCTTTGACGGACTAAACCTAATAGATGCCTTCTATTCTGGAGCAGTAAAGTATAAGCCCTATATGCAACTTGCTCTTACCACCTTCCAAAACGAAATCACCTTCTCCGTTGGCATTCGTGGCAACGACCAAGACGCCGAAATCTTCCACAACTTCATGAAGGACATCATCCAAGAAATCCAAACCTTCTCCCAAAACTAAAAAAACGAGCCAATTGGCTCGTTCATTTTTGTTTTCCTTTTAATCAACACTTGTTGCATATATAATTTGATGTTTTCGAAATATGCTAAAGAAGAAAACCGGAGGGGTAAGGACTAAAAAGGGTGGGTAACATAAAGTAGTTAGAATGGCTTTCTTCTTTAGCTCCATTAGTTATACCAAATTGACACGAGAATTGCAAACAAAAATAGCTACAAAAAATTATATTTTTAGGGTATACATTTATAATATTTCATTGTTGCTTTTTACTTGCCTAAATGCTATAATAAATCATCAATTACCAAAGGTAAGGCTATGGATAAAACAAAATATAATCTCTTTTTACAAATTCTTAAAGAAGAATTGATTCCTGCTATGGGCTGTACCGAGCCAGCTGCTATTGCTTATGCTGGAGCAAAGGTTAAATCGGTCCTATCCGAGTGTGGCGAAGAGCCCACCCATGCTCTCATTGAAGTCAGTGGCAACATCGTAAAAAATGTAAAGAGTGTTACTGTTCCAAACACTTGTGGACTCAAAGGCATTGAGGCTGCTCTATGCGCTGGCATAGCTCTTGGAAATCACCAAAAAGAATTATCTGTTTTATCCGAAATCAAAGAGTCCGAAGCCCCTATCGTTGCAAAGTTTTTGGAGACTTTCCCCATCAAAGTCAAGCGCTCTTGCTCCGATGAGATTTTTGAAATCGCTGTTACCTTGTACTCAAAAAACCACTCTGCATATATTAAGCTCATTGGTGACCACACCAACATTACTCACATCAAGCTTGATAACAAAGTGATATTTGAAAACATCGAAGCACTACCCCAAAAGCAATCCGACAGAAGCTCCTTGAGTGTAGAAAGCATAATTGAGTTTGCTGATACCGTAAATATCGAAGATATTCGCGAAGTGCTGGAAAGACAAATTGAGTGCAATATGGCTATCGCTGAAGAAGGCCTAAAAAATAACTATGGTGCAAACATCGGTAAAGTATATCTTTCAAGCGATCCAAAAAACATCAAGGTTCGTGCAAAAGCATACGCAGCAGCTGGCTCCGATGCCCGTATGAACGGTTGTGAACTTCCTGTTATCATCAATAGTGGCTCTGGCAACCAAGGCATGACAACATCAATTCCTGTCATCGTTTATGCCAAGCACCTCGGTGTCGACCACGAATTATTGCTCCGTGCTTTGTGTTTGTCCAACCTACTCACAATTCACCTAAAGACCGGTATAGGTACCCTTTCTGCCTATTGTGGGGTAATATCTGCTGGTGCAGCTGCAGCTTGTGGTATTGTATATCTTCGTGGTGGAAAGCTCCAAGCTATCTCTCACACCCTTGTAAATGCTCTCGCCTCCAGCAGTGGTATCATCTGTGATGGCGCAAAAGCAAGCTGTGCTGCAAAGATTGCTCTTGCCGTTGAGTCTGGGCTACTTGGCATGGATATGTACTACCATGATTGCGAGTTCTATGCTGGCGATGGCATCGTAAAGCGTGGTGTAGAAGCCACCATTGAGTCCGTCTCTCGACTTGCCTACAAGGGAATGAAGGAAACCGACAAAGAAATCATCAGCATAATGATAGATGACTAATAAAGCCAATATAATTGCACAAATTACATAAAACTTACATTAAAAAGTTGCAAAGCGCAAAATAATATCGTATAATTAACAAGCATTAAATATCCAAGGAGAGATGTCCGAGGGGTCGAAGGAGCACGATTGGAAATCGTGTATACCTCTAAAGGGTATCGTGGGTTCAAATCCCACTCTCTCCGCCAAGTGAGACAGTGGCGAACCCAGAATCAATTCGCTACTGTCTTTTCTTTTAGTTGCTTATAATCAAAACATAAACCCCACCTGTTGAATAGGTGGGGTTATTATTAATCTGTTCTTATTCTGTGAAAAAAACCT
>JAFXIB010000090.1 GCA_017533505.1 Clostridia bacterium
AACTGCCAAAGTAGGTGCAACATCAGCAACGCCTACAAGTTCCATATCGCCTTGACGAGCAACGCCGTCAGCAAGTCTTTGACCAATTACGCCATAGCCAGCTACGCCAACTTTAATTTTAGCCATAATTATCTCCTCGATTTAATTTATTTAGTTTTAAGATTTTAGTGCTTTTTATGATACAAGAAGTCAAGAATTACTGCAAGAGCAACTACAAATGAATCCTTTGCGCCGGTTACATCGATATCATAGGTGTCAGCAATCTTGAACACATGCTTATGAACAGTTGCAACGATTTCGCCATTCTTGTCGCCTTCGTGCATATAGAAGCTCCAATTTGAACCAACACGACCAATGATTACATAATCACCAAAGGTTTCGCTCTTAATCTTGATTTTTTTGCCAACAAATGCATAAGCAACTTTTACGGTTGCAAGTTCGCCTTCTGATTTGTCAACACCCTTGTAAATTTTGAATGTGGGATATCCTGCCCAATGAATCATATTTTTGCGTACATAGTATAAAGGTTTGCCACTTGCAGTTTCAATCCAAAACTTCTTTGGAATGGAAATCATCTTGCTGTTGCAGGTATAACGAGCTGCACCACTGCTGTCAGTAATGTCAAATGAATCGTTAAATGCAAAATATTTTTGTCTTATTTGATAGCGAGCCATAGTAAGCCTCCTTTATCTTAAAATTTATATTATAATATCACACACGCGCGCAAAATGCAATAGTCAATTTTTACTATGCGTTTTGGTCGTGTAGTTTTTTATACTTGCCACCCTTTGCTAAAAGCTCGTAGTGAGTGCCACGCTCAACCACCTTGCCGTCCTCAATGAGCAAAATTTGGTCGGCATTTCTTATGGTAGAAAGTCTATGTGCAATAGCGATTACCGTATGATTGCCACAAAGACTGTTGATTGCATTTTGGATTTGCTTTTCGGTGGTGCTGTCAACTGATGCAGTTGCTTCGTCCAAAATGATGATGGGAGCATCACGGAGCATTGCACGAGCAATTGCTATCCTTTGCTTTTGTCCACCACTCAACTTTAATCCACGCTCACCAACCTTGCTTTCATAGCCATCTGGCATTTGCAAAATTTCGTCATTTATTTGCGCTTTAGTAGCTGAAGCTACAATTTCTTCCATATTTGCGGACGGTCTTGCATATTTGATGTTTTCAGCAACTGTGCCGTTGAATAGGAAGGTGTCTTGTAGAACAGGTGCAATATTTGCCCTCAAACTCTTGAGTGTTATATCCTTGATGTTGACGCCATCAATCAAAATTTCGCCACCATCTGGCTCATAAAATCTTGGTATAAGTTGAGTGATGGTTGTCTTGCCAGCACCAGTTGCACCAACAAGTGCAATTGTTTCGCCTGCCTTACAGCTAAATGAAACATCTTTTAGCACAGGTATATCATCAAGATAACCAAAGGAAACATTCTTAAACTCAATGTCGCCCCTTACCTTACCAATGTCAATGGCGTTTTCGGAGTCTTTTATTTCGATTGGTGTATCCAAGATTTCAAGAATTCTCTCGCCACTTGCAAATGCAGTTTGTGCGCTCTCTGTCAATCTGCCAAGACCTTCAATTGGTGCAAACAAAAGGGAAAGGTAAAGTAGGAATGCTACAACTGACTCTACATCAATAGAGTTCTTGTATGCAAGGTAACCACCTACGCCTACAACCATTACGGTTGCAAGAGATGAGCCAAACTCAATGAGTGGATGGAATAGTCCAGACATCTTGAGCGCATTGATGATTGCAACGCTATGTTTGTCGGTTGCCTTCTTTACATCTTCATGCTCATGCTCCTCTTGACCAAAGGCTTGGATTTCATGAATACCAGAAAAATTGTCTTGCATCTCTGCTGAAATTTCGCCAGTTACCTTTTGTGCCTTACGGAAGTTGGGGCGCACCTTTTTGCTATAATACATTGCAGCTACTCCAACAAGTGGTACGATAAGAAGTGCAAGTAGTGCCAACTTCCAGTTGATTGTCATTATCATAACAAGTACACCAACAAAGGTGATAACATTGGTTATGGTTTCTGGAATAACATGGGCATAAAGCATCTCGAAGTTTGCAGTATCATTTACGACACGCGAAAGAAGGTCACCCGTTTGCTTATCACTAAAATAGCTCATTGATGACGATTGAATGTGGTCATAAACCTTAACACGCATATTGTTTACCAATCTCCATGCAGCAATATGCAGTAGATAGGTAGACAAAAATCTACTTACAAGCTTTGTTGCATAAAGTCCCAAAATGGTTACTGCAAGCACAAGAATGGTCTTTAGGCCTTCTTGGTCGACACCACTTGAAACGATACCCGTCATGGAAGACAACAATTTTGGTGCAGTAAGGTTGACTGCCGTAGTAACTATAACCGCGATGATACCCACGATATAGTACTTCATATATTTTTTTGCTTCTTTACCAATTCGTGCTAATACTTTCATGGTTAAATTATAACACTTTATAATTTTTGTGCCAAATAATTTACGCAAGCGCGCGCAAATAATTTATTATTATTTGACTATCGGTTTTTAATGTGATATATTAAAGTAACTATTTGTATCCTCAAGGAGACCACACATGGCAACCAATTTAGTGGAGATTTTCGGAACAAAAGTCTTTAGCGACAAAGTCATGAAGGAAAGATTAAGCGCCGAAACATATGAGAATTTGCATCTTACCATCGAAGAAGGCAAGCCTCTTACCATCGAAATCGCAAATGAAATCGCAAGCGCTATGAAAGATTGGGCGCTTGAAAATGGCGCAACCCACTATACCCATTGGTTCCAGCCCATGACAGGTATCACCGCAGAAAAGCACGACAGCTTCCTTGACATAAACAAAAAGGGCGAAGTTATCACCAAATTCAACGGCAAAACTCTCATCAAGGGCGAGCCTGATGCAAGTAGCTTCCCAAGTGGTGGACTACGCGCTACCTTTGAAGCTCGTGGCTACACAGCATGGGACCCATCATCATATGCATTCATCAAAGATGGTAGTCTTTGCATACCTACTGCATTCTGCTCATACGGTGGCGAGATTTTGGACAAAAAGACTCCCTTACTTCGCAGTATGGAAGCCCTAAATAAACAATCCTTGCGTATCTTGAGATTGTTTGGCAACACCAAAACAACCAAGGTTAATGCAACCGTTGGTGCCGAGCAAGAGTACTTTTTGATTGACAAAAAAGTGGGCGAAACACGCCTTGACATCGTACATACTGGCAGAACTCTTTTTGGAGCAAAACCACCAAAAGGTCAAGAAATGGAAGACCACTACTTTGGCGCTATCAAGCATCGCGTATCCAACTTTATGAAGGACCTTGATGACAAGCTATGGCGTCTTGGTGTACTTTCCAAAACAAAGCATAACGAAGCTGCTCCCGCTCAACACGAGCTTGCTCCCTTGTTTACAACCGTCAACATCGCAACCGACCAAAATCAAATAACAATGGAGCTCATGAAGAGCCTTGCACAAAAGCATAACATGTTATGCCTTTTGCACGAAAAACCCTTTGCTGCTGTAAACGGAAGTGGTAAGCACAACAACTGGTCCCTTTCTACCGACAACGGCATAAACCTTTTGGAGCCAGGCGAAACCCCATACGAAAATGCTCAATTTTTGCTATTCCTAACAGCTGTTATCAAAGCAGTTGATGAGTATCAAGATTTGTTGCGCTTGAGTGCTGCAAGCGCTGGCAACGACCTTCGTCTTGGCGCAAATGAAGCTCCCCCAGCCATAATTTCCATATTCCTTGGCGACGAGCTAACCGAGATACTTGAAGCTGTACAACATAACGCAACTTATAAGGGCAAAAAGAAGTCTACTATGCAAATCGGCGTATCCATGCTACCATCATTCCCACGCGATACAACCGATAGAAATCGTACCTCTCCCCTTGCCTTCACAGGTAACAAGTTTGAGTTCCGTATGCTTGGCTCCAGCTTTAGTATTGCTTGCACAAACTACATCATCAACACAATCGTTGCTGAAGCACTATCACAATTTGCTGACACTCTCGAAAATGCTGATGACTTCCACAAGGCACTCACAGAGCTGATTGCAAAGACCTACAAGAAGCACAAGAGAATTATCTACAACGGTAACTCCTATTCCAAAGAATGGGTGGAAGAGGCAGAAAGAAGAGGTCTATCAAATCACACTTCAACCGTTGATGCTATCCCACATTTTGCTGATGAAAAGAATGTCAAGCTCCTTGAGAAACATGGTGTACTATCCAAAAATGAAGTGCTTTCAAGAACAGAGATTTTGCTTGAGATATACTCAAAAACCGTCAACATCGAAGCACTAACCATGCTTGAAATGGCAAAAAAGCAAATTTTACCATCGGTTCTTTCTTATGAAAGAAAGATTGTTGACATGGCACTCAACAAAAAGCTCCTTGACGAAAATATCGATAGAAGTGTAGAAACCGACCTTATTAATTCCCTTTCTGCACTCACCAAAAACCTATACGAAAATATACATAAACTTGAAAGCCACACTTCCAAGATAGACAAGGGCGACAATGCTCTTGAAAAGGCAAGATTCTATCGCGAGTATGTCTTCCAAGATATGACAAAGTTAAGGGAAATTTGCGACAAGCTTGAAGGTCTTGTCGACAAAAACGATTGGCCATTCCCCACCTACTCCGACCTACTATACTCCATAAAATAAGAGGAAAACATGGACTACATACAA
>JAFXIB010000091.1 GCA_017533505.1 Clostridia bacterium
AAACTTCTCTTTTACTAGCGTAAAAATTTGAAGCATTTAATTCTCAAAAAAATTAACTGTCCTTTTGCAAGGACTTGTGTGTTTTGTGTTATTTAACACTAATTCTCGCTTCTTACTGTCTGTTCAATTTTCAAGGTACATATAAGCTGCCCATTCCGGACAGCCCTTATATAATATAGCATTCCAAAACAATTGTCAAACAATTTTTAACAAATTTTTTAACAAATTTTGGTCGCTAATTATAAGCCAGTTTTCAAGTTTCTTTTTTTTGTTTACATAACCCCTTTTTTGCTTTATACTATATGAGTAGGTACCCGTAGCTCAGTTGGATAGAGCGTAAGACTCCGACTCTTAAGGTGGAAGGTTCGACTCCTTTCGGGTACACCACCACAAAGGGGAATTCCATTCTAATTGAAATATTCCCCTTTGTCAACAAAGGATTATGAAAATTTTTGAAATAATTTTTATAATTTCTTTTTGCTAAACAATATATTGGGGCTCAAAAATTTTTGCAACACAAGTGGCATAAATTTCCCATCAAAACTGTTGCTCTCATGCGTATGTGTGCGTGTGCGCGCACGCGTAATATATTATAAGGATATATAATATGAAGAAAAAAGTTGTTGTTGGTATGAGTGGTGGAGTTGATAGCTCCGTTGCAGCATTGCTACTAAAAGAGCAAGGCTATGATGTGCTTGGCCTTTTTATGAGAAACTGGCACGAGGAAGACGATAATGGTTGCTGTACAGCAGAGCAAGATTACTCCGATGTTAGAAAGGTGGCTTCTCTCCTTGACATCCCCTACTATACCATTGACCTATCAAAGGAATACCAAGACAGAGTTTTTAAGCACTTCCTTGATGAATATAAAGCTGGCAGAACTCCTAATCCAGATGTCCTTTGCAATGTGGAAATTAAGTTTGGACCTTTCCGTGAATACGCAAGAAAAATAGGCGCTGACTATGTGGCAACCGGACACTATTGTGGTGTGGAAAGAAGGGATGGAAAAACCTATCTTATACGCGCAAAAGACGAAAACAAAGACCAAACTTACTTCCTAAACCAAGTAAAGCAGAACCAAATTGACAATGTAATATTCCCCCTAACCGACATTGACAAGCCCACCGTTAGAAAGATAGCAGAAGAACATGGTCTTGCTACTGCCGAAAAGAAGGATAGCACCGGCATTTGCTTTATTGGAGAAAGAGATTTTAGAAAGTTCTTGAAGAGTTATCTACCCATGCAAAAGGGTAAAATCTGTACCCTTGACGGCAGAGTAATTGGCGAACACGACGGCGTATTCTACTATACAATAGGTCAACGCAAGGGCTTTGGTCTTGGTGGCATAAAAGGCGAAAAGAACGATGCCCCCTACTACATCGTAAAGAAAGATGTGTATAAAAACATTCTATATGTAAACCAAGGTGAATGTGATGAGCTATTCACAAAAGAACTGATTGCAGAGGACTTCAACTATATCTGCGACCCCATTGAAAACGGACAAAGGGTATTGCTACGCACACGCCATCGCGAAAAGCTAACCCCTGCTACTGCATATGTGGAAGGTAAAGATGTGAGAGTTGTTGCTGACACTCCAGTTAGAGCTGTTACAAGTGGACAATATGCAGTATTATATGATGATAGGATATGTTTGGGTGGTGGCAAAATAAAATAAAAACGCGATTCTTTAGCGACCTACTTCACAAATCAACAACACCCCATCAGGGCGCAGTACAAAAGTACAGCAACCCTTCGGGGTGTTATTATTTGTTCGTATCTCATCTAAATAATCGCGTTTTTAAGAGTAAATATAAGTCGTGGGCTTTTCTATTTTGTGTCGGCTTGCATCCAAACTAACGCGTTTTTAAGAGCTAAAGTATTTTTGTGGAATACTTAAAACAAACCTTATTTCTTCACTATTCACTATTACTTATTACCTGTAAGCTTGCTTACATTGGGCAACCCCTCGGGTTTTTTCTTTTCCTTCGTCTTTCATCTAAACTGTCGCGTTTTATGAAATGTAGAATGAGGAGTGGCTTCGCGCATAGAGCTGTTTGTCTAAATATAGCACAAAATAGAAATTATAAATTTTCTATTGCTTTTTAATACAGATATGATATAATAACAATAAATAAGGGGGTATCCCTAAAAAATTAGGAGGCAAAATTAATGAAAAAAGCTCTTTCTATTATTGCAGTTCTCGCTCTTGTAGCAGTTCTTGGCGTAGCTCTTGTTGCTTGCGTACCAAGTGATCCTGAAAAGGCAGCTGAAAATCTTGAATCAAAAGGTTACGAAGTTGTTGCAGCTAAAAAAGGTAGCTCAATCAGTGGCATCCTTTCTGGTATGGCAATGCCAGAAGGCTGTGAAACCATGGTTACTGGTGTTAAAGATCTCCTCGATGGCGATATGATCGTTATCTACTACTTTGAAGAAGCTGACGATGCTAAAGCTTTCTATGAAGATATTAAAGCTGATTTCGACATGGCTGACGAAGAAGACAAAGAAGGCATGAAGATCGGTAGAAACGGTAAAGTTGTTTACACCGGCAGCGAAGAAGCAGTTAAGGCAGCTGGCTAAAATTTAACTTAACAAAAAAGAGAAGCTCGTATGAGCTTCTTTTTTTATGATTAATTATTAATAATTACGACTTGAAAGCAACTGCTTACTTTCTTGCAATAGCTTTTTTTACGGAGAATACAACATCACATACTTCCATATTCATAGCCTTGCGTAGATATGGAACTTTGCCAACTTCGCCAAACTTTTCCTTTACACCAACTGACTCAACTGGTACAGGGTGGTTTTCGGAAAGAACTTCACAAACTGCACTACGAAGTGCGCCCATAACATTGTGGTTTTCGGCTGTAACTACAGCGCCTGTCTTCTTTGCAGATGCTACGATAGTGTCTGCATCAATGGGCTTTACGGTATGGCAACATACAACTTCGACACTAATGCCCTCTTTTTGTAGCTCTTCTGAAGCAAGAAGTGCAGTTTCGACCATAACACCACTTGCTACGATGGTACAATCGGTGCCCTCTCTCATCATGCGTGCTTTGAGAATGTTGACTTCGTCACTTTCCTTGGTGAGAAGTGCTGGGCACTTACGATGCATTCTAATATAGCATGGATATGGGTATGCATGGATTTGTGGGAGTGCTTTGTGGAACTCCATAGTATCGGTGGGCTCGTAAATCAAAATGTTTGGAATGGAGCGTAGCATACCGATATCTTCAAGTGCCATATGTGTGCCACCATTGAGCTCTGCTGTGATGCCAGGGTCGGTGCCAATAATCTTTACATTTTGTTGTGCGTAACAAATGGAAATCATGATTTGGTCAGCACATCTTCTGGTTGCAAATGGAGCAAATGAACTAATATATGGCTTGAATCCATAACTGCTCAAACCTGCTGCCATGCTTGCCATGTTAGCTTCGGCAATACCGATATCAAAACATCTATCGGGGAACTCCTTATATAGACCATTGGTGCCTGCACACTTTGCAAGGTCGGCGTCAAGCATAACAACATCGGGGTCGCTTGAAAGCACATTGCGCATATGGTCAACTAATACTTCTTTCATCAAAGTCTTTTCATTAATTTCCATATTATTCACCTCTTATTTCCTTTATGCCTTGAGCGCGAAGTTCGGGGGTAATTGACATTGAGTGTGAGCCAACGAGTGCGTTCTCAACATAACTTACGCCCTTGCCCTTTATGGTATCCATAATTATCATTTTGGGTTGTCCTTTGTGTGCTTTTGCTTCGGTGATAGCCTTGTCAAGAGCATCAACATCGTTGCCGTCTACAACCCATACCTTCCAGCCAAATGCTTCCCATTTTTTATCAAGGGGATGAAGCTCGTTGATTGCTGAAATATAGTTGTCAAGTTGCATCTTGTTGTAGTCGGTGAATGCAATAAGATTATCAAGCTTTGCTTGAGAAGCATACATTGCAGCTTCCCAAATTTGACCTTCTTGACTTTCGCCATCACCTATGATTGCATAGATGGTTGCATTGTCTTTCCTGATCTTTGAGCCAAGGGCAACACCTACTGAACAGCTAAAGCCTTGTCCAAGTGAGCCTGCTGTCATATCTACACCAGGGGTTTTGTTCATATCACAGTGGCTGGGTAGTGTTGTGCCACCTTGATTGAGTGTTTCCAAAACTTCCTTGGGGAAATAGCCCACTTCTGCAAGAACAGCATAGATCGCTGGACCTGCATGGCCCTTTGAACATACAAGCCTATCTCTACCTTCCATTTGGGGATTGGTGGGGTCGTAGTTCATGTGCTTGCCATAAAGCACAGCAAGTAGGTCTGCTATTGACAAACATCCACCAATGTGACCTACTCCAAGTGAGCCGATACAATTAACGATGTTTTCTCTTATATTTTGAGCAAGAGTTACAAGGTTTTGATTACTCATCACAGTCTCCTTAAACAAATAATACATATATTTTATATGCACGCGCGCGTAAAGTCAAGGATTAAAGTTCCATAAAGAAGGTAATACCACCAAAGAATGGAGGTGTTTCCTTAAAACCATATTTACGATAGAAGTTAACTCCCTTTGGATTGGATGCTCCACAGCCAAGATGCACACCCTTTACGCCCCTACCCTTGAGATGAGCAATAAGCGTGTCCATCAAACGAGTGCCCAAGCCCTGTCTTTGCCCTTCTGGCAAAATGTCAATGTGGAGATGGGCTGGATAGTTTTTGCGTATCTTTTTAGCAAAAAACTCTCCTGCGTAATGGAAAAGATACTTGAACAAACTTAACTCTTTGAGAGTGGGTGCATACTTCTCTTTGAATACCCTTTGGTACCTCTCGTCATCAGGAGCGCAAATGATATATCCTACAGCTTCGTCATCGTCGTTGACGGCTACAAAACAGCTTTCGGGCTCCTCATTTATGTAGTAGTCACAATACATAGTATAAAGAATCTTCTTGCCATCTTCGGAGTCAAAGCCAGAAGAAGTTTCGTAGCAAATTTTGTGCATCCTTTCGTAATCTTTTGGTTGATATGGTCTAATTTCCATATAAATATCCCTTGATTTGCTTGATTTTTAGTCAAAAAAAGTGGCTTGCGCCACTCTCTTTTTTGTTGTGTTTTCTGTTATGCTTCTACGATAGCGCCAGTTGGGCAAGCTTCAGAGCAAGCGCCACAGCCGAGGCAAGTATCTTGATCGATAACGCAAACGCCATCTTGTTCAGAAATAGCTTCTACAGGGCAAGTGCCAGCACAAGCGCCACAGCCTACACATTCGTCTTTGTTGATTACATATGCCATAATTGTTTCTCCTTAAGTGTTGAAATGTATTTATATAATTATATTATCACTCGCGTACGCGAATGTCAATAGCTTTTTAATCTTCAAGGTCGTTTTCCACATTTTGTGAAGGGCTGTTTTTGCTCTTGATATCAGCAAGTGGATATCTCTTTATGGTGTATACGCCCTCTTCCGTTTCAATCTTAACTTTGACCTCTTGACGGAGTGCATCGTTTTCCATTACGGTAGCTTCGCCATCTGGTGTAATGACGGTGGAATGCTCTTTTGGCATCTTTTTGCTCATATCTTGATAGTATGCGTTTTCATATCTCAAACAGCACATGAGCTTGCCACAGCAACCATTGATTTTGGTGGGATTTAGGGATAATCCTTGATATTTTGCCATCTTCATGGATACTTTTTCGTAGTCTTGCAAGAAGGTTGTACAGCAACAAGGTCTACCACATTGTGCAAGTGCACCACGAAGCTTGATGTCCTCTCTTTCATATATTTGACGGAGTTCAATACGGTTGTGGAATAGCCCAGCAAGATCCCTTACAAGCTCACGGAAGTCAATCCTTGACTCGGCTGTAAAATATATGATTATCTTTGCCCTATCAAAAGTGTACTCTGCATCAACTATCTTCATGGGAAGATTGTGCGCTGTTACCTTTTGCACGGTTTCCTTAACAAGCTTATCGCGCTCTTTAAGGTTGGCTTCGTTTTGCTCTTCGTCCTTTTGGGTTGCCTTGCGTATGATAGGCTTGAGTGGTGCAACTACTTCGTCATCAGAAACTTCCTTTATTCCTTGCACAACCTTGCCAAATTCAATACCCCTTGCAGTTTCCAAAATGACGCTATCACCTTCGGTGAGTTCGATATCCTTTGGGTCAAAATAGTATATTTTTTGGTTAGTCTTGAACTTGATTCCTACTACTATTGCCATTTATACTTTGCCTCCAATATTTTGAATAGTACCCTTTCTGCAACCGTGGTGGCTGATACATATGAGTTGAGCATCGCTTGCCCTTGATTGACTTCAAGTATTGCCATTGCGATAGATGCCATAGTATATCCCTCGGATATGAGTTGGATATCATAATCGCGATTGCGAGTGGTATATGGGGTCTTTGCCCCACTTACTTTGATGGCTACATCCCTTAAAATTATTGATAAAAACTCCAAGGTTCTGCCTATGTTTTCCTTTGAAAAAATGGGTTTTCCTATGAAATCTACAACCATTGTGGAGTTTTTGCAGTTTTTAAGCACTTCAAAACACTCGCTGTATTGGTTGTAATAGCTGTCGTCTTCCACAAACATATATGCCTTTTCAAAGGAGCCATCTGAAAGCGCCGATGCAATCTCTGCAATGGAGCGTGGATAACCCTCTTTGACAAGCTCGTTGTGGATATCTTCCGATGTGAACTTTGGAAGATAACATAGCTTTGCCCTACTCTTTATGGTTTGAAGAATGGCATAGTCACTGCTTGCAAATAGCGCGATAATAACATTCTTTGGTGGCTCTTCAAAAATTTTGAGTAGCTTGTTTTGTACTTGTGGCGCTGTTGCATCAAAGTTGTCTACAAAGAATATCCTCTTGCTTGCGCCACTTGAAAGTTGCTCGTCTTGAATATCGTTGCCTTCCCAGCTGGACTTGTAACTTTCTTCAATGAGCTTTTCGGCAAGCTTAACATTCATTTTGCCGTCTAAATTGTAGTAATGTACACCTAAATGAGCATCATTATAGATTTTGTCGCAGGTGTCACATACGCCACAACCACCAGCTCTACACAAAATGGTAGATGCAAATAGTCGCATATATTCCCTTCTTGCAAGCTTGTCTTCGCCTAAAAAAAGGTAAGCATGTGAAATTTTATCACTGCTTAAATCCTTTTTGAAATCAAGATATGCTTTGCTTTCTTGCAGAAGGTCGCCTATCATACTATGCCCTTTTCCTTGAGTGTTGATATTATTGCCCTATGGGTAACATTTTTATCTTCATCTGGCACAATTGCTATTATTCTTTCGGGCTCGCGTGCGCACATCTCTTTGAATCCCTTGTAGCAGAGTGCGTGGAATTCTTGTGATTCCCCTTCCATTCTGTCGTTTAGAATTACGGTGCCATTGCGCTTGCGCCAGCTGTTTGCTGGATCCATATCAATGAAAATTGTTAGGTCTGGCATACAGTTATCCCTTGCATATGAGTTGATTTCATATACATTGTCAATGTCAAGATTGCGCGCAACACCTTGATATGCAAGTGAGCTATCAATATATCTATCACAAACAACAACCTTGCCCTCTTCAAGCGATGGCTTGATAAGATTGTTGATGTGCTCCATTCTTGATACAGCAAAAAGCTCTGCTTCGATGCGTGGTGCCATGGTAAGGTTTTTGTCAAGCAAAACTCCCCTTATCTTTTCGGCAACGGGAGTGCCACCTGGCTCACGAGTGAAAACGGCTGGAATACCCTCGCGCTCAAAATAATCCTTGAGTAGTCTGAGTTGAGTAGACTTGCCTACTCCCTCACATCCTTCAACTGTAATAAATTTGCCTTTTGTATTCATATTAGGTTAACCCCTGTTTTCTCACTGATTATTTTAACACAAGAGCATAGCTCTTTTCAAGACCAAAGGTAAAGTTTAGGTTAGCTTTCAAAAACTGAACTTGCTCCTTGGTTATCCTCTCCCCTGGGGCAACAATTGGAACGCCTGGGGGATATAGCCCTACTTCGCCATAGCTTACTCTACCTACTGCATCATCAAGAGAAACCTTTTCGTACTCGTCGCCAAATTGTAGCTCAATCAATCCACTACCAACAGGCACATTCCTTTCTTGATAATTGCACTTGAAGTTGTATCCACAAAGTGCATCATAAAGTGTATCAAGGTAAATATAATTGAATGGCGTTACTATAAAAACAAGCTTGTCGCCATAAACCATTTCGGGATAGATGTTTGCGCTCTCAAGATAATCTGCAACTTCGTGTGCGTTATTAGGTGTTTTGATAACAAGCCTTGTTTTGTCGTCAGTTGGCACAACACTAAAGACTTGACCTACACACTTTGAACTAAATAGCTCAACTTCCTTGATAACATCACTATAAATCCTTTCGCCACTATCAACAAGTAGCTTTGTAGCACTTTCGATTGAGCTCATGATAAGGTAGTTGGGGCTTGTGGTGTGGATTTCTTTGAAGGCGCGTGTGAGGGCTTCTTTATGCTCATGGGGGTAGCAAAGGCTTGCTCCACCAGTAAGTGTTTGCATGGTCTTATGTTGCGAATGGATAACTATATCTGCATATTTGGTTGCCGAATTTGGTAATAAGCTACTAAAAGCAAAGTGAGAGCCATGTGAAGCATCAACAACAAGGATTGCTCCCATTGTGTCGCAAATTGACCTAATCTCATTTAGGTTGAGCACCCTTCCAAAATAGTCTGGAGAAGTGCAAACAACAACCTTTGCTCCCGTTTGGAGGAGGGCTTGTTTTAGGTCTAAATCTCTACACAAATAGCCTTTAATATTGTTTATCCTAAAAGCATTATATACCGATTTGTGCGCTTCTCCATATATAAGGAAAGTTCCCTTTTGGCGCAATGCCCTGATGACAGTATGTATCAAAGTTGTTGCACCAGCTGTTGAGTACAAAACATTTTCTACTCCGTATGCCTTGGCAACTTCGCGCATACTCTCAAGGATAACACCTTCTGCTTGGAGTAGGTTGTCACTATATGATAGCTCGGTTACATCAAGCCTTGTATCTATAACGATACCCCCGTTATGTGCGGGGGTATGATATGAAAGGTGATTTGCCTTTTTGTTTAATGCTTCGCTTAAAGGTAAACGCATATTAGCCCTTGATGGGTTTCATTGTTGGGAAGAGAAGTACATCACGAATGCTTGATGAGTCGGTTAGAATCATAATCATTCTATCGATACCAATGCCCATGCCACCTGTTGGAGGTAGACCATACTCAAGTGCTGTTACATAGTCGTCGTCCATCATTTGAGCTTCGTCATCGCCCTTTTCGCGTTCCTTTACTTGGTCTTCAAAACGCTTGCGTTGGTCGATTGGGTCGTTGAGCTCGCTGAATGCATTACCCATTTCAAAGCAGTTCATGAAGAACTCAAAACGCTCGGTCAAGCGCTTGTCACTTGCTTTGCGCTTTGCAAGAGGTGATACTTCAACAGGATAATCAAGTACAAATGTTGGTTGAACAAGTTTGCTTTCAAGAAGCTCATCAAATAGTTGATAGAGAAGCTTGCCCCATGTGGTATCCTTTTCTACTTCTACACCAAGTGCCTTTGCCTTTTCAATGATAGCTGAAAGCTCTTCGGTGTTGAAGTCGATGCCAAGCTCTTCCTTGACAAGGTCAACCATGGTTACCTTTCTCCACTCGCCACCAAGCTCAATGGTCTTGCCTTGATAGTTGATGGTTGTGGTACCAAGAACCTTTTCGGCAACATACTTGAATAGGCCTTCTGCGATTTCCATCATGCCATAGTAATCGGTGTATGCTTCATAAAGCTCAATGGTGGTGAACTCGGGGTTGTGACGAGTGTCCATACCTTCATTACGGAACAATCTGCCCATTTCATATACCTTTTCAAAACCACCAACGATAAGTCTCTTTAGGTAAAGCTCTGGAGCTATACGAAGATACATATCTATATCAAGGGTGTTGTGGTGGGTGATGAATGGTCTTGCGTTTGCACCACTTGGAATGGTGTTGAGAATGGGAGTATCAACTTCGATGTATCCACGATTGTTGAGATACTCACGGATAGCTGTGATGATTTGTGAGCGCTTTACGAAAGTATCCTTAACTTCGGGGTTGACGATAAGGTCAACATAGCGTTGACGATAACGAGTGTCTTGGTCCTTTAGACCATGATACTTTTCGGGAAGTGGAAGAAGTGACTTTGATAAAAGGGTGTATTTTTCTGCCTTGATGGAAATTTCGCCCTTGTGTGTGGTGAATACTTCACCTACTATACCAATGATATCACCGATATCAAGCTTTTTGAATGCTGAATATGCTTCTTCGCCAAGAGCATCAATTCTAACATATGATTGGATTTTGTCAGAACCATCTTGAATGTGGATAAAGCTTGCCTTACCCATAACACGCTTTGACATGATACGACCAGCGATAGAAACTTGCTTGCCTTCGTAATCAGCATAGTTAGCAAAAATATCCTTTGCTGTTGCTGTTACTTCATACTTAACTTGTTCGTATGGGTCGTTGCCTTGAGTTCTTAAATCTTCAAGCTTTTGACGACGAACAGCTATGATTTCGTTTATATCTTGAACTTCTTCTGTTTGAGGTTGTTGAACCTTCTTGTTTTCTTGTTCCAT
>JAFXIB010000092.1 GCA_017533505.1 Clostridia bacterium
CATAACAAAAATTACAATTTTAATTCAAGTATCGTTTACCATAGCAACCCCACGGGCTTTTCTATTTTTCGTCGGCTTGCATCCAAACTAACGCGTTTTTTAGATATAAGTGTTAAAAACGATAGGCTTATTTTAATTTTTCAAGCACTGCGTCAGCTATTATTTTATGTCCAAGATTGGTGGGGTGTACGGAATCGCGTGCAAGAATGGCGGGTGAATAGATTTCTTCGGCTTTGTCAAATATAGGTTGCAGAGCAATTATTTCGTCAGCATTGCCTTCTGCATAGCCATTGAGTTTATCTATATATTGATTGAGTACGATATGGAATGGTTGTTTTTCTTCTATTGTACTAATCAAAAATGGTAATAGGGTAATCAGCTTTGCGTTGGGTAACTCGGTTTTTATCCTACGATATATTTCCTTCATGTGTGGCTCAAGTGGGCGCATAAGTGGTGGATATTGTTCTGGCACATAGTTTTCCCAAGCATCATTGACGCCAATTAACATAACGATAATGTCTGGTTTAAGATTAATGCAATCTTTGGTTAGTCTGTCGTATACATGATAACTGCGATTGCTTGCAATGCCACGATAGAAAAATTTGAGTCCTTTATGTTGTTTTTTAAGGGCTTTAGCAACTTGCAAGCAATATACATTTGCACCACCAATGCTAAAACGGAAGCGTCTATTGAACTTAATGTCAGTGATACTGTCTCCAATAAAAAGTATTCTTTGATTATCTTGTACTTTAATCATATATAATTCCTTATAAAAAAAGATTGCATAAAGCAACCTTAATTTTTAATCAATTTTGAGCGCGCTCAAATATCTTTCGCCGGTATCTGGGAATATTGTGACGATGTTTGCGTTGGGGTGTTCATTTGCAATGTCCATTGAAGCTTGGAGTGCAGCGCCACTTGAGATGCCTACAAGTGTGCCATAGGTGCGAGCAGCATATAGCGCTGTATCAATGGCTGTGTCGCTCTCAACCGTCCTGACTTCATCTATAATATCCTTATTAAGAAGTGCTGGAATAAAGTTGGCACCTATACCTTGTATCTTGTGCGCGCCAGCCTTACCTTGGGATAATAGGGGGCTTTCTTTGGGCTCTACAGCAATTACTTTGATGTCGGGGTAGCGCTCCTTGAGAGCCTTTCCTACACCAGAAATTGTGCCACCACTACCAAACACAGCAACCAGATAATCAGGGGTAATCTCGCCTAAATCAGCAACAATTTCCTTTGATGTAGTTTCTATGTGAGCTTTTGCATTATCTTGGTTTTCAAATTGATTTGGTATAAAGCTATTGGGGATGGTATCATTTAGATCCTTTGCCTTTTGTATTGCACCAGCCATGCCAAGTGAAGCAGGAGTAAGAACAATTTGGGCACCTAAAATCTTCAAAATGGCAATCCTTTCTTGACTCATATTGTCTGGCATAACCATTATTGATTTGATACCAAATTGAGGGGCAATATAGCTGAGTCCTACACCTGTGTTGCCACTGGTTGGCTCAATTACAGTGCCACCTTCCTTGATTTCTCCACGCTCCAAAGCGCCTTTGAGCATAAAGTAAGCGGCCCTATCCTTTATGGAATGGAGAGGGTTAAAATACTCAAGCTTTGCGTATATATTTGTGTTACCGAGCTTAAGGAGTGGGGTGCCACCAATAAGCTCGGTGATGTTGTTTTTATACATTAGATTTTACCCAACTTATACATAATTACGGTGGAGATGCCACTCAATACCATACCAACGATAATCATTGTTGATTGGCTGAGGCTGGAACCAAAACCAAGGAGATTGCCTACAACGCAAATTATGATGCATAGTACAAATGGGATTGCAACTGCCTTGAAGTATTTTGCAAGGAGAGCCATTGTTAGGCCACCAAAGATTGCAGGTACAACATATGGAGAAATTGGCTTAAGAACTTCAACTATTTCTGTTTGGAAGATTGCAAGTGGAATAAGGCCAATAGCGATTATAATAGTGGTAACGATTGAACTTACTGCAATGGAAATGGTAGAAATGATCTCTTGCTCTTCGCTACCTTGCTCAACTTTAGCAACGGTTTGAGCATTAAGAGATGCTGGGAGCTTAAGGTTGGCAACATTACCAGTGATGAATGATAGGTATTGTCCACCAGTACCAAGTAGGGGAGCGTAGCTGAAAGCTTCAATCAAGCCGATTACCCAGTAACCAGCTACAAAGCTCATGCACGCACCAAGAGTTTTCCAGTCGGGCATAACGCCAGCTGCAATGCAGTATGCAATAGGAACCAAGCAAATTAATATAAGTGAAGCCCAAGTGAAGCATCTGCCCAAAAAGTGCATTTGATTGTTGTGGCCTTCACGAGTGGTAGCAGTTGTTAAAATATCAAACTTTTTCATATCATCTACCTCCTACTATGCAAAAACAGGTACGAATAGGAATGCTACTGCGAGTGCGCCCAAGATACTGATTGGTAGGGTGTATGATTCAATCCATTTTTGTTTGCCAACAAGAAGGATTACACCACAAATACCAGTGAGCACAACGCTTGCTGCAAGGGTGATAAGGGTAATTTCGCCGTAGGTTGTGATGCCACTTGCGTCGGTAACAGGATTGCCGATACCAAAGATGCCACCAACGATAAGGCTACTCATGATACCTGCAAGCATACCACCAAGAAGTGCGCCGGTGATAGCATTCATTTTGCGCTCATTCTTTTGTTGTAGCTCAAGGAGCTTGGTTTGGTATTTTTTGTAGAAAATAGCATTGAACAAAGGTCCGGAAATGATGCTGATTGTCATAACAACAACAGCAGTTGCTATGGTAACTTCGTCTGCGCCAATTACTGCAGCACCTGCATTGGAAAGTGCAAGAATTTCATATTGGAGAGCACCGATAACGGTAAGGCGAATCCATGGAATTGCAAGACCAACAAATTGCATCATAATGCCAACACCAATTACGATTGGAATTGATGGTACGATTGAGAAAATTGCGCTATTTTTGATTGCTTCGGTAACAACTTTTTTGTCCATTCCAATGGCTTTTGCTCTCTTGAGTGCTTTGAATAGGAAAGCAAGGCTCATAAGAATGATAGTTGCAGCAATAATAGCACCTAAAACATATATTATTGCAAAACTTTCAACCATATTTTTTCCTCCGGAAAAGTATATAGTTACATATTATACCAAAAGTATAATTAAGTCAAGATAGCGATAAATAAAAAATAAAAAGTATAAAAATACTTGATAAAGGCATTTTCTTATGGTATAATAGCAAAGCATTTCCATAAGAAGTGCATTTCTTTGTGTAATTAAGGAGAATACAGATTATGTATGAAGTGTATAGTGGATTATTGATAGCTCTTATGGTACTCATGGTAGTACTTGCAATCGGCATGATAATCATCGTTTTGATGCAAAGCGGTAACCAAAGCAATCTTGGTGCCATTACCGGAGCAGCCGAATCTTTCTTTGGCAAGAACAAAGCAAAGACTATGGAATCTAAATTTAAGAGATGGACCATTATCATCGCAGCAGCAATGCTTGTATGTTCAGTTCTCTTCTTTGTATTCTATATGTTGCTAAAGGGTCTATAAGAAAAATTACGACAATTGTTCAGGAAAATGGCTATAAATATTATAGCCATTTTTTTTATATTGTGATATACTATAAATTGGTAGAGTATGATAAAAGTTATTGCAACAAACAAGAAAGCTTATCACGATTATTTTATTGAAGATACTATCGAAGCCGGTATCCAGCTTATGGGTAGCGAAGTAAAGAGTATTCGTGGTGGCAACATCAATTTGAAGGATAGCTACGCCATCGTAAAAAATGGCGAGATTTTTCTTGCTGGTTGCCATATTTCTCCATACTCAAAGGGCTCATTCTTCAATCCTGATGCAAAACGAATGCGTAGGCTCCTCTTGCACAAAAAGGAGATTTTGAAGCTCAAACAAAAGGTTGCTGAAAAGGGATATACCTTGGTGGTAACAAAGGTTTACTTCAAGGACTCACTTGTTAAAGCAGAACTTGGGCTTGCAAAGGGCAAAGAGGGGCATGATAAGAGACAGGTACTCAAGGAAAAAGAACAAAAGCGTCAAGTTGAACGCGCACTTAAAGAAATCAATTATAGATAGTTAATTTTAGGAGGCATACTAATGAAATCCTTAGATACTAAATGTGTACAAGCAGGCTACGATCCAAAAAATGGTGAACCACGTGTACTTCCCATTGTACAATCCACAACCTATGTTTACGAAACTCCCGAAGCTATGGGCGATTTGTTTGACCTAAAAGCATCAGGATATTTTTATACTCGTATTGGCAACCCCACCAATGCTGGTCTTGAAGACAGGCTAAACGCATTGGAAGGTGGTGTAGGCGCACTTGCAACTGCAAGTGGTATGAGTGCAACACTTCTTGCAGTGCTCAACCTTGCAGATAGTGGCGATAACTTTATTGCATCATCAAACATCTATGGTGGCACTTACAATCTATTCAATGTAACCTTGAGAAGAATGGGTGTTGAGTGTAGATTTGTTGATAATGATACTCCAATTGAAGAAATTGCATCAAAAGTTGACGATAAAACCAAGTTTATCTTCATTGAAACCATTGCTAACCCAGCAGGTAAGGTTGCTGATTTTGAAAAGTTCAGCAAGGTTGCAAAGGACAACAATCTTGTTCTTATGTGTGACAACACAATTGCAACTCCATATATCTGTCGTCCATTTGAGCATGGCGTAAATGTAATCGTTCATGCATCTACCAAGTATCTTGACGGACACGCAACAAGTGTTGGTGGTGTTATCGTTGATGGTGGTAACTTCAATTATCTTGGCAATCCTCGTTACCCATTGTTCAACAACCCAGATGATAGCTATCACGGCATGGTATTCGGCAGAGATTTTGGTTCTGCTTGCTATATTACTCGTGCAAGAGTAGTTGGTATGCGTGACCTTGGTGCTATCATGGCTCCAATGAATGCTTTCCTAACCGTACTTGGCATGGATACTTTGCATTTGAGAATGCCACGCCACTCTGACAATGCTCTTGCTGTTGCAAAGGTACTTGAAAGCAGTGACCAAGTAGAATGGGTTAAGTATGCAGGCCTTGAGTCAGACCCCGACCATCAAAGAGCACTCAAGTATTTTGATAACTGCTACTGCGCTGGCATGGTAAGCTTTGGTATTAAGGGTGGCAAGGAAGCTGCTATGAAGTTCCAAAAGGCACTCAAGCTATTCAAGATAGTAACACACATTGCAGACTCAAGAAGCTGTGTTCTTCATCCAGCAACCACCACACACCGTCAACTATCCGACAAGGATTTGGAAGCAGCAGGCGTACCAGCAAACCTCATCCGTTTGTCCGTTGGTACCGAAGGTATCGAAGATATCCTTGCTGATGTACTTGGTGCATTGGAAGCAGCAAAAAATTAGGAGGTAGCAATGCCAATAGTAATTCCAAAGGACATTCCTGCCTTTCCCGTTCTCAAAAAAGAGAATGTGTTTGTAATGGCAAAAAAGCGTGCTGAAGCGCAGGATATTCGTCCCATAGAAATTGCAATAGTCAATTTGATGCCCACAAAGGTGGAAACGGAAACACAGTTGATGAGACTTCTTGCAAACACTCCTTTGCAAGTTAACCTTACACTAATCAAGACTGCAACCTACAAGTCAACCAATGTTTCCGTTGACCATATGGAAAGGTTTTATAAGACCTTTGATGAGATATGCGACCAAAAGTTTGATGGCATGATTGTTACTGGTGCGCCAGTCGAAACAATGGAGTTTGACGAAGTAATTTACTGGGAAGAACTCAAAAAGATAATGGACTTTGCTGACAAGAATGTTACAAGTACCATTTATATATGCTGGGGCGCGCAGGCTGCGCTATATCATTATTATGGTATAGGCAAAAAGGCACTTGCTAAAAAGATGTTTGGTATCTTCCCCAATAGGGCGGCGGTACAATATGACCCACTTCTCAAGGGCTTGAATGACACATTCAACATTCCACATTCACGCCACACCGAAATTGATAGCAATGCAGTCAGGGCAGAAAAGAAGCTTCGTGTGCTTGCAGAAGGTGATGATTGTGGACTCAGTATAGTAAAGAGCCGTGACGACAAAAAGTTCTTCTTCTTTGGGCACTCCGAGTATGATAGGGAAACCTTGAAGAATGAGTATCTTCGCGACAAGGCAAAGGGACTTTCAATTGAACAGCCCAAAAACTATTTTATTGGTGGTAACATCAACGAAATAGATTTTAGTTGGAAGTCAACCGCAAACCTATTGTTCTACAATTGGTTGAATCACTATGTATATCAAGTAACCCCATTTAATTTGGAGGACTAATGCAAGTAACAAGCGTCGAACTACAAAACTTTTTGAGTTACGAAAAGGCCAAGGTCACCTTTAATGGTGGTCTTAGTGTAGTTTATGGCGAAAACGCAGGTGGCAAAACCAATCTTATAGATAGCATATATCTTTGCTCTGTTGGCAGGTCATCAAGACACAATAGGGATAAAGATTTGATAAAATGGGGTACTGAAAACGGCGCAAAGGTGACTGTAAATGTCAAAAAGCGTTTTTCCAAGCACACCATTGAGCTGTATATTGACCCGCAAGGTAAAAAGCATATTTTGGTGGACAAGCTACCACTTTCAAAAATTGGAGAGCTAATGGGGATATTGAATGTTGTGTTCTTTTCTCCACAAGAAATGCGCCTAATAAAGGACTCTCCACAAGACAGACGCAGGTTTATGGATATAGGTATTTCGCAACAATGCAAGACCTATTTCTATGCACTGCAAAGATACAATGCACTTCTTGCACAGCGTAACAAGATACTCAAAACCTACAAGGGTAGACCTGCCCTAAAAGATATGCTCAAGATAGTGGACACCGATTTTATTAAGGTAGCATCATACATTATCAGGGAACGCAAAAAGTTTGTTGAAGAGCTTACACCAGTTGCAGAAGATAGACATAATAAGCTAACCTCTGGCAAGGAAAAGCTATCCCTTGTGTACGAAACCGAAAATGTAGACTTCAACAATCTTGAGAGTAGCATTGCTACCATTATGGAAGGGGCAAGAGAAAACGACGAGAGGCTGGAGTATAGCACAATAGGACCCCACCGTGACGACATCAAGATTTCAGCAAGTGGAATAGATTTAAGGCGATTTGGGTCACAAGGTCAACAGCGCTCGGCAGTATTATCCTTAAAGCTTGCAGAGATAGCAACCTTTGAAAAACGCACAGGCGAAACACCTATCCTATTGCTTGACGATGTTATGAGTGAGTTGGACCAAACACGCCGTGAAGCATTGTTCAATGCGATTGAAGGAATACAAACGATAATAACGACAACAGATAGAGTGGAATTCCCAGTAGTTACTTACTATCATGTCAAGGACAAACAAGTAGCAAGGGAGCAGGAGTAAATATGGATTTAGCACAAGTAAAACAAGAAATCGCAAGTCTTTTGAACATCGAAGGTGTTGATTCTAATGAAGCAGCATCATATGTAGTTATCCCCCAAGATACAACACTTGGTGACTATGCCTTGCCTTGCTTTAGATTTGCAAAGGCATTGAGAAAATCACCCGTCGTAATTGCTCAAGATTTGGCATCAGAGCTCAGCGCAAAGGCACATCCATTCAAGAAGATTGAAGCAGTAAATGGATATCTCAACTTTACTCTTGATAGAAATGCAGAAGCTGGCAAGATTTTGAGTGAAGTTATCCTCAAGGGTGCATCTTATGGCGATAGTGATGAAGGTGCAGGCAAAACTATTTGTATTGACTATAGCTCAATTAATATTGCAAAGCCTTTCCACATTGGACACCTTTCTACAACAGTTATTGGTGGCGCACTATACAAGATGTACAAAAAGCTTGGTTACAATGCAGTAGGCATCAACCACCTTGGCGACTGGGGTACACAATTTGGCAAGCTCATCGTTGCTTATAAGATGTGGGGTGACACCATTGATATCGAAAAGGAAGGTATGCTTGCTCTAACCAAGATATATGTCAAGTTCCACGAAGAGGCTGAAAAAGACCCCACTCTTGACGACAAAGCAAGATATTGGTTCAAGCAAATCGAAGACGGCAACGAAGAAGCTCTTTCACTCTTCAACATGTTCAAAGAGCTCACCCTAAAGGAAGTTGGCAAGGTATATGATAGACTTGATATCACATTCGATAGCTATAACGGAGAAGCTTTCTATAACGATAAGATGGCACCCGTTCTTGACGAATTGAGAGCCCAAAATCTTGTTACTGTATCAGAAGGTGCAGAAATAGTAGACCTCAGCGAGTACAATATGAGCCCATGTCTTTTGGTTAAGGCAGACGGCGCAACCTTGTATGCAACCCGTGACCTTGCAGCAGCTTTTTATAGAAAGAATACCTATGACTTCTATAAGTGTTTGTATGTTGTTGCATATCAACAAAACCTACACTTCAAGCAAGTATTCAAGGTAATTGAACTCATGGGCAAAGATTGGCATAAAGACCTTGTTCATGTTCCATTTGGTATGGTTTCTCTTGAAGATGGCACAATGAGCACTCGTAAGGGTAAGGTTGTATGGCTCAAGGATGTTCTTGATAAGGCAGTAGAAAAGAGCTATGCTATCATGAGCGAAAAGAACGCAAACCTAAAGAACAAGGAAGAAGTTGCAGAAAAGGTTGGCGTAGGTGCTGTTATCTTCTTTGCACTTTCAAACAATCGTATCAAGGATATCACATTTAGCTATGACAAGGTATTGACATTTGATGGAGAAACCGGTCCATATGTTCAATATACCAATGCTCGTGCAAGAAGTATCTTGCGTAAAGCAGGCGCACTCCAAGATGAACTCAACAAGCCATTCACTTCAGAAGAGCTTGAGGGCTTAAGTGGCAAAGAGGGTGAAGAACTCATTTCACTTATCAGTCGCTTTAGAGCAACAGTAAGTGATGCAGTAGCAAAGTATGAGCCAAGTATTGTTACAAGATATGTTATTGATATTGCAAAGTCATTCAATCGTTACTATCTCAACAATCGAATTCTAAACGCCGAAGAAAAGTATGTTCGCGCTCGTCTTGGTCTTGTGTATGCAACTCATATTGTAATAGAAGAAGCATTGAGACTCCTTGGCATCAAGGCTCCCGAAGAAATGTAGTATGAAAATACCTTCCGATAGTCATTCACACTCAAAGTTCTCTCACGATGGTAGGGAAAGCGCTGACAAGCTCATCAAAAAAGCAGAAAGCTTGGGCTTGGATTACTATGCCATCACAGAGCATCTCGATAGGGACTATAAGTATTGTCGCTCGGAAAGGTTTATTCCACAGTTAAGATTAAAAGCTTATTATAGAGCAGTCAAAAGATTGCGCGAAAAATATAGCAATTCAAACACTTATGTTGCTTTTGGTGTGGAAGCAGGTTTCTGTCCAGAAGTAGTGGAGTGGTATCAAAAAAAGCTACCCGAATTTGATTTTGATGTAATCATCAACTCCATACATACAATGGATGGTGGAGATGCATATTTTGGCAAAATCTTTGACGGAAAAACCCAAGACGAAATATACAATCGCTATCTTGATTTGCTACTTGCATCAGTCAAAGTTCCATATTCGTATGATATCATTGCTCATATTGGATATGTTACAAGATATGTAAGCTTTGAGAACTACACATTATGTCAAGATAAGTATATGGACAAAATCGATGCTCTCCTAAAAGAGATTATCGCACAGGACAAAACCATCGAAATCAACACCCATATCAAGCATAAAGAGATGTCCTTCCTTCCAGAGCGAGGTATACTTCAAAAATATTTTGAACTGGGTGGAAGAAATATTACCTTCTCATCAGATGCGCATCTATCTGACAGCATTGGATATCGCTATGACCTTGTCAGAGATATCGCTAAAGAAATCGGTTTTACCCATTGGACCGTATACAAAAAACGCATAGCACACAAAATCGAAATAGAATAATCCACTTTTAGTGGGTGGCAATCCATTGATATAAAATGTTTATAATGTTAACAAAAAGGGCAAATTGTTGCAAATTTGCCCTTTTTCTTTGAAATTGTGTGCAAATACCTATTTTGATACAATTTGCGTACACCCCTTAAAAAGTGCGTACACCTTATCAAAATTTGCGTACAGTTAAACTCACCGACAAATTGGAATTTGTTTGTACAATTCACTTAAATCAATTGTACTCAAACTCGAAATCACCATCCACGCACTTGTCCGTCGATTCGAGAATAATATAGACGACTCTTTCGTTATCATATCTATCGTCCAATGTAATTGTGTCG
>JAFXIB010000093.1 GCA_017533505.1 Clostridia bacterium
CCAATGTATAGCAAGCGACCACCACATAAAATGCCCATTTGCTCAATGAATTATCAAATAGCTTTATACGATTGGGGAAATACTCCTCTCGTATCTCACGCACAAAGAGCAATGGCAATCCAAGACCTATGCCAACCATAGAGATAGGATCAAGTGGTCCCATGGAAAATTTACCAAAATCTGTAAAAATCTTTTCTATCACTTCCACCGCACCATTCAACGTCGGCATCCTGAAGAATATCCATGCAAAACTTATCAATGTAAAGGTAACGACAATTCTAACTCCCCTAACGAGTGTAAATTTGTGCGAACCACTTTTTAGTTCTATCTTCAGTTTAGCTCCCATCAATGCTTTCTCTATTATCTGAAAAAAGCCATGTAGTGCTCCCCAAATGATAAAGGTCCAGTTGGCTCCATGCCAAAGCCCACTCACAAGGAAAGTTATCATGATATTTACATACTGACGAAATTTCGTGCACCGATTGCCCCCCAAGTTGATATACACATGAGTAGTCAACCAACGAGTTAGTGATATATGCCAACGTTTCCAAAACTCTGTGACCGAAGCTGCCAGATAAGGGCGTTCAAAGTTATTAATAAGATCAAATCCTAATGTCTTAGCAATACCTATTGCCATCAATGAATAACCAGCAAAGTCGCAATAAATCTGGATGGTGTACATAATGCTTGCAAAAAAGCATACCGCACCCGAATAATGAATGTAGTTTGAATAAACCGTATCAACATACAGGCCGATTCTATCTGCCAAAGCTAACTTGAGAAACATACCCCAAAGCAACAATTTGAGTCCATCCTTACCTTGCTCATAGCAGAAAGTATGAGGAGTCTTAAACTGTGGCATCAAATCCTTTGCTGTGCTGATAGGGCCTGAAGTCACTTGTGGGAAAAAACTTACAAACAGGGCAAAGTCCCAAAAGTTATTCTCTGCTGATACACGATTCTTATACACATCCAGCAGATAACCGACAGCTTGAAACGTATAAAACGAGATACCGATAGGGATAGCCCAATTTAGTCCAGGTAGAGCGAAATGCAATCCCAACGATTCAAGGACGGATGTTATGCTTTCATCCAAAAAGTTATAATATTTGAATACCAACAAAGGAAGTAATCCTAACACAGCGAAACACCAACAAAGGGAGACCTTTCTTTTATCTTCTTGCTTGCCATCTATCAGCAGGCCACCAATATAGCAGATTGCAGTAACCCCAAACAACACTATTGCAAATGAGGGTTTCCAGTTCATATAGAGTAAATAGCTCACTGCTAGTAGGAAGAGATTTCTTGCTCTATTATATTTTACAGGTATTGCCCAATATATCACAAAGATAAAAGGGAATATCAGCCAAAAGTTGAAACTATTGAAAACCATACACCACTAGTAAGCGTCCAAAAATGACGTACCCCCTTTCAGATACCCGTACAGGGCACCTTTGATTAAAGGCACAACAATTTGAAGGACTATTTTTAAGATTAATAAAAACACGCTAAGGCGTGTACGTTAACGATAACGATGACGATAACCTCTATTTCCAACCTAAACGCTGCTCCTTGTAAACACGGACCAAAGACTGCAAGTCTTCGATGGCGCGATCCTTATCCGCATTGGACTGACGAGACTCATGAAGCTGCTCCGTAAGAGAAAGAACAAGAGCGTTCAAACGTTGCTGTTCCGCATTAGAAACACGCAACTCCTCACGGATAGCATCAAGCTGCCCCATAAGGTGCATAACAAAACGGCTCATCTCCTCAAAACTCATACCAACACACGGATTATAAGGAGCGGCTATTTATAAAAATCAAAAAACTCCTTGGGAAACCTAAAGTAATGGTGCTAAGCACACTCCTTAGTGCCGATAAATCGGCAGTCGTCGCAAGCAACGCTATCATACCGCGTTGCCGCCGTCGGTCTTATACAAAAACCACAA
>JAFXIB010000094.1 GCA_017533505.1 Clostridia bacterium
AATAGGTAAAAATTTAATGGTATTTTCACTTCCCTTGAGTAGAGTGGGAATAAGTGCTTCGGGGGAGTTGAAAACTATCATTGCCGAGCATGTTATATAGACAAAAAGGAGTGCCAAGTTCATATTAAATTTTATTCGTGCGCGTAATAAATATGCAAAACTCTATTGATTTACATTATTTGGTGTGTTAAAATATAGCTATGAAAATGACATTTAGATGGTACGGTCCAAGTGACAGTATTCCAATTGAAAGTATAGCTCAAATCCCCGCAGTTGAAGGTGTTGTCTCAGCTGTTTATGGGGTACCCGTTGGCGAGGTCTGGAGTGAAGAGGCTATTCTTACTCTAAAAAACACTGCAAACGCTAACGGTCTTACCTTTGAAGTAGTCGAATCTGTTCCTGTGCACGAAGAAATCAAGCTTGGTGCACCATCTCGTGATAGATTGATAGCCAACTATTGTGAGAATATCAGAAGACTTGCAAAGCATGGTGTAAAGTGCATTTGCTACAATTTTATGCCCGTATTTGACTGGCTTCGTAGCGAAATGGCACGCGAACTTGACGATGGTTCAAATGCTCTTGCATATGACGAAGAAACCGTTCTTGCATTAAATCCCCTCAAGACAACATTGTCACTTCCAGGCTGGGACGAAAGCTATACCCACGAAGAAATGGTAGGGCTTCTCAATGCATACAAGGACATTGATGACGACAAGTTGTTTGAAAACCTAAAGTACTTTTTGGATAGAGTAATCCCTGTTGCAGAAGAGTGTGATGTACTCATGGCAATCCACCCAGACGACCCACCATGGGGTATTTTTGGACTACCAAGAATTATCACAGACAAGGTAAATCTCAAGAGATTCTTGGATTTATATCCAAGCAAGTATAATGGTGTTACATTCTGTACTGGTAGCTGGGGTGCAAATGTAGATAATGACTTAATCGAAATGATTAAGATTGCAGAAGGCAGAATCCACTTTGTACACCTTCGCAATGTTAAGCACACAGGTTACAGAAGATTTGAAGAATCTGGCCACCTAACATCAAAGGGTAGCCTTGATATGTACAAGATTGTAAAGGCAC
This sequence comes from Clostridia bacterium, assembly GCA_017533505.1. Lineage (GTDB taxonomy): Bacteria > Bacillota > Clostridia > Christensenellales > DTU072 > Stercoripulliclostridium_A. The sequence goes on from JAFXIB010000094.1 coordinate 1,087, forward strand.
TTGTAGATGGTGGCTTTGATGGTTATGTTCGTCCCGACCATGGCAGAATGATTTGGGGCGAAACTGGCAAACCAGGATACGGCCTATACGACAGAGCTCTTGGCGCAATGTATATCTACGGATTGTTTGAAGCTGTTGAGCAAGAAAATAAATAGTTTTTAGGAGAGTTTATGAAGCGTTATAATGTAGATTTAAGTGGCAAGAATGTTGCCATTACTGGCGCAGCTGGTGCTATTTGCGCTGAATTTGCTATCGAAATGGCAAAGGTTGGAGCAAGAGTGGCTCTTTTGGATATAAATATTGAAAAAGCTCAAGAAGTAGCTGACAAGATAAATGCAGATGGTGGTTTTGCACGCGCATATTACGCAAATGTTCTTGATCGCGCTTGCTTGGATGAGTGCTACGAAAAGGTAGTTGCTGACTTCGGTTCAGTAAACATTCTTGTTAATGGTGCAGGTGGCAACCATCCATCAGCAACAACCGACAAGGAATACTATGAAGCTGGCGACATTAATGACGAAAGTGTAAAGAGCTTCTTTGACCTTCCCAATGCACCAATTTCCAAGATTTTTGACCTTAACTTTACATCAATTCTACTTACCACCCAAGCATTTGCAAAGGGTATGGTAGAAAATGGTGGCAACATCATCAACATTTCATCAATGAATTCCTATCGTCCTTTGACAAAGATTCCTGCATACTCTGCAGCAAAGTCAGCAGTGTCCAACTTTACCGAGTGGCTTGCAGTTCACTTTGCAGGCGTTGGCATCAGAGTTAATGCTATCGCACCTGGCTTCTTTGTAGGCAACCAAAACAGGGGACTTCTTTATACTGATAAGGGAGAGCTTACCCCAAGATCACACAAGATTATTTCACACACACCAATGGGACGCTTTGGCGAACTCAATGAGCTTGTTGGCACACTAATGTGGCTTGCTGATGATGAGTTCAGTGGCTTCGTAACAGGTATTGTTGTTCCAGTTGATGGTGGATTTAGTGCATACTCTGGTGTATAATTGCATTTTATGATTTAGGAGGAGAATATGAAAGTTACAATTTCGGGCTTTTATGATGAAGTAAGCACAAATTTGGATACACAAATTGCTTTATTGAATGAGCTTGGCGAAAAGTATCTTTGCCCACGCCTTGTAGATGGCAAAAACATCGCCGACTATACAGTTGAGGAATTTGTTGAAAAAGTAAAACCACGCCTTGATAAATATGATATCAAGTTTAGTTCAATAGGAAGTCCTATCGGAAAGGTAAACATTGACGACGAAGCTGGCTTTGAAAAGCAACTCAAGCAACTCAAGGAACTCGTAAAGATTTGCGAAGTTATGGACTGCAAATATATTAGAATGTTCAGCTTCTTTATGCCAAAGGACAGCGACCCAGCAAAGTATCGCAATGCTGTTCTTGACAAGCTCCAACAATTCCTTAAAGTTGTAGAAGGTACATCTGTTATCCTTCTCCACGAAAACGAAAAGGAAATTTACGGTGATAACTATGAGCGTTGTTTGGATTTGTATCATACAATCAATCATCCACAATTCAAGCTCATATATGATGCATCAAACTACATTCAAGTGGGATGCGACCCCAATGTTGCATATGAAGCTGTCAAGGAGTATACCGTATACTACCACATGAAGGACTGCGACGGAGAAACCAATGTAGAAATGCCACTTGGACTTGGCGATACCGATTATAAAGCTATTTTCAAGGACCTTGAAAGTCGTAATTACGAAGGCTTTATGACAATGGAACCCCACACTCAAAAGTATGCTCTTGGCAGAAGAGTTATGGGATTTTTGCCATTCCTTAAATTTGTTAAGCCTGATTTCTACAAGGGCTTCCGTAAAATTGACAAGAAGCTTGGAGTATCTTTGTTCAAGAAGATTACTCCCAAGGATGTATTCATTATACAATACAACAATCTCAAAAAATTCTTGGAAGAAGCAGGTGCATAATTATGGATAAATTAAGATATGGTATCATTGGTGTTGGTAAGCAAGGCTCAAAGTATGCCCTTATCCTTACAAGTGGATTGGTAAAGAATGGTGTGCTTACTGCTGTTTGTGATATAGAAGAAGAGCGTATCAAGTGGGCAAAGGAAAAGCTTGAGCCAAAGGGCGTCAAGGTTTTTGTTGACTACAAAGAGATGATTGATAGTGGACTTATTGATGCAGTTTTGGTTGAAACTCCCCACTATGACCACCCAGTTATGGCAACCTATGCTTTGAGTAAGGGTATCCATACTCTCATTGATAAGCCAGCTGGCGTTTATACAAAGGCTATAAGGGAACTAAACGAATACGCAAAAGAAAAGGCAAAAGATGGTGTTAAGTTTGGTATCATGTACAACCAACGCACCAATCCACTTTATAGATACGCAAAGGAGCTTGTTGAAGCTGGTAGAATTGGTGAAATTAA
>JAFXIB010000095.1 GCA_017533505.1 Clostridia bacterium
ACCTTTTGGCTCTCAACTTGAGAGTAACTCTTGGCAAGCTCGGTGTGCAAAAATACAAGTGTGTCGCTGGTCGTTTGAGCTCCGTTTGGAAGATATACATTGATGTCAATGCTATCAATATACAAGCTAAAATCAGAGCTGAATGGCTTGTAGTAAAGCACTGCTACATCCTGATAGGCAATCACCATATCGGTGATGGTGTAGCTCATGGTATAGGATAGCTCTTGATATGATGTGTAGGGCATATAAAAGCCTACTTCTGCGCCAACAACATTGCCAGATGAGTTTTTGGTTTCGTAAACATAGGGGTGATTGTCAAGATGATTGTTGTCGTACTTTGCAGGGTTTTTGAGATTGTATGCTTCACTCAAAACCTCCCCTGTTGCGTTGTTGACTACCTTGAAATCCTTAAGAACGGAATAGTGAGAGTTTTCGTTGTCGTATAGGTCAATCTCACGATAGAGATTGTGGATTTCTTCATCCCTAATCTTAACCGACCAAGTTTCGGTAACATTCATATCGCCGTTTTCTTGAAGGTGTAAATCAATCTTGGCATTGGTAAGATACTCGTTGCCCTTATCCACACAGGAAACGAGTGATAACGCACAAGTTAAAACAAGCGCTAATACTAATATGATTGAAAGTAGTTTTGATTTTGACATAGTAGTGAAGTTGCTACGCAGTGAAGTTTTTGCTTGCGCAAAAGTGAAGTTTGCTGTGGCAAGTGAAGTTACTTCGTAGTGAAGTTTTTAGCTAAAGCTAAAAGTTAAGGATAAGAGCATATACAAAGTACAACAATAAACTTTATATCTCTAAAATAAACCATTTCTTTGCATAGCAAAATATAGTTGCGCCAGCAATATAACTAATAACTCATAACGCAAATAAATTTGCTATAAAACGCGATTATTTGGATGAAGAACGAACAAAACAGAAAATTTGCGACGGGACTTTACTTGGCGTAAACGACCGAGCAAATTTTTGCATTTTGTGATGTTGTTCGCCAAAGAATCGCGTTTTAGAATTGAACTTTGGGGGCTTCTTGCACAACCTCTTCCGCCTTGTAGTATACTCCATCTTCAAACTTGAATATCTTTGCTACAATGTTTGCTGGAAAACTCTTCTTCTTGCGATTGTATAGGAGTACTGTATCGTTGTAGCTTTGACGAGTGAATGCAATACGATTTTCGATATCAGTAAGTTGGTTTTGGAGAGATGTAAAGTTTACATTTGCCTTTAGGTCTGGATACTTTTCGGATACAACCAAAAGTCTTGCAAGTGCGCTGGAAAGTTGATTGTTGGCTTCAACAGCTTCTTGAGTGTTGCGAGCGCTTCCAACAGATGCACGAGCTTCGGTTACACGGCTCAAAGTTTCCTTTTCGTGAGTAGCATAGCCCTTTACGGTTTCGACAAGGTTGGGGATAAGGTCATAGCGCTTTTTGAGTTGAACATCAATTTGACTCCAAGCATTGTCGACATTTTCCTTCATCTTGATGAGTTTATTATAGGTACAAATAGAATAAATTATCAAACACATAATTGCTGTTCTCCTTTTTGAGTATATATGATATTATATAATATATGCGCGTGTTTGTAAATACAGAAAATTAATGCAGGCAATGGTTGATGATATACAAGTCAAGACTTTACAAATGCAAAGTGCATTTACAATTAAATACCTCGCTTTGCTCGGCGATAAATACCCTCGCCTTGCGAGATCGTTAAATACCCTTTGGGCGATAAATACAAAAACATTGTTTTTGCGTTGTGGATTTAAGATGTTAATCTTTCTTTATAAATTTACACTTTGGATAATTTGAACAACCCCAAAAACTGCCATATTTTCCATTACGCAACACTAATTTTGCACCACATCTTGGACAAATACCATCTGCTAAATCTTGTTGTTGTTTTTTGATATTTTCAACATGTTCTTCTGTTGTCAAAGAAGACCTATTTGACATCAAAGCAATATATGCTGTTTTCATTTGAGTGTCTGTTAAAACACCTTCACCAAGTTCAAGTTCAGTTCTTAAATTACAAACTGGTATAACATTAGTTGCATTGATGTTTTCAACATTGTTTTGAACAAATACGACTAATGACCTAATGGGTAAATCCCCTATTATTTTCTTGACATTGTAAACATGTGTCGCGTTTTGTTTAAGGGGATTATAAATATCATTTTGCTCATCACCTATGTATTGTGTCCAATATTGCTGATTTTCATAGCCATATATTGCACCAGAATAATTTTTGGTTTCAATAACAAATACACCACGAGGATTAATAACAATATGGTCGATTTGGGAAGATTTACCTTTGTTGTTGAGAATTAAGTTATTGATAACATATTGTTGATTTGGTATAGTATCGCCTATGATTGAGCAGACAATATACTCACCTTCATCACCAAGTTGTTCACCTGTTTTGAAAGGTTTATAAAAATGACGACGATAATAATTCTTACGATAAGAACCTCTATGTTTTATATTATTTCTGTTTTTAATAATAATATAAACACTAATACCAACAAGAATTATTAGAAAAACAAATATACCAATACCAGCAGGCATAACAATCTCCCAAATAATAAAAAATTATTATTTTATTTTTCTAATAAATTATAAGTCATAACAAAGATATATACAATAGACTTTTTGAAATTTCTGCTTTGCAAGTCGGTGTCGCTACGCATAATGGAGAGTGGTGTGCCACTGATCGGGGCGCAAAAGACTGTCTCAATCGTGGTATAAAAATAGACAAACTAAAAACTTGTAATAGAGTAAGGTTAGTCAATAAACAAAAATTGACAAGCAATTTCTTTTGCCAGGTTGCTACGCAACTTGCGCACCGAACTTGCTTTGCAAGTCGGTGTCGCTACGCCGAATCAGTGCGCAAAAAAAAGAATACACATAGCCGTGTATTCTTTTTTTGGTGCCACTGATCGGGGTCGAACCGATACGATGTTGCCATCGAGGGATTTTAAGTCCCTTGCGTCTGCCTATTCCGCCACAGTGGCGAGCATTAGTATTTTAGTACATCACAATATAAAAGTCAACTAACCATTGCAAATTTGTTAAATTTATAACTTTACAAGCAAAATTCAATATTATATCCGTGTGAGTGGAGTGTAACGGAATGAAGCCACTCCTCATTCCTCACTCATCATTCTACATTCCCTAAAACGCGTTAGTTTGGATGAAGAACAAGCAAAAAAGAAAATCCCCCACTAATAATATAACTCCTAAAAACGCGACAGTTTAGATGAAAGACGAAGGAAAAGAAAAAACCCGAGGGGTTGCTGTACTTGGCGTACTGCGCCCCGACGGGTTTTATTGTTTTTCAAAGTATTTCGCTAAAATGTCGCGTTTTTAGTTTTTTTGTAGCGTAGGATACTAATAAGCTTAATAATTAGGGCAATTAATACCGTCAAAACAAAGCCCACAAGATAGCCAAAACTATCAAGCATTACATCGTCAAAACTGCCGTATCTGCCTTGAACATTGAGTTGGATAAGCTCGGTTAAGGTGGCTATCACTACCCCTAATGTTAGGCTCAAAAGGATGGCACTTGCTTTGTCTTTTAGGAGTGATATAAGTGCGTATGTACCAAATATTGCAAGTACCATAAAGGCGCCAAAGTGCCCTATTCCCTTGCGTACCATATAGGCAAACTCACTAAAGTTGAGCGTTATCTTTTGGCTCAAGGAGTTTTCGCCTCCACCACCAACTGCGCTCTCTACCTTTTCGGTTGCATCTTGTATTGCACCCGATACTGCTCCACTATGCTCACTGCTTATTTCCCCTGGCATACTTGCTTCGTATACAAGCACTACTGCAAGTATCAAAAACAAGGTCAAGGATATTATTGATAGTATTCTTTTTGTCTTCATTTGAGTATTAATTCTTTCTTTTGACAACTGCTTCGATTGTTGCTACATCAATTTCGATTATGGTATCAAGCTTTATATCGTCAAAATACATATTTCACCTAAACTATATGCACTTTTATTTTTATCTATCTTACCACAATCTTGATTTTCATTCAATATCTATATTGAATTTGCTCGCCATTTGGAGTATAATATTTGTATCAAATTTCAAGGTGGTCGCTATGCCCTATCTTTTTGTGCATTTCAAGGAAAAAATTACCCCAGACGGCGAAGCTGTTTATTTTGGTATCAGCAAAGACGGGCTTAACTTTAAGGCTGTCAACAAGGGTAACCCCATCCTTATGCCCCAGCTTGGCGAAGGCTGTAGGGATATCGAAATCGTGCGCCTAAAAGATGGCTCGTTTGTAATTATCACCACCGACCTTTGCGTGGCAAATCGCTACGACGAAAATATGTGTCTTGACTGGCGCGATATCAACCATAACGGCAGTAAGTGTCTACATATTTGGAAAACCAAGGATTTGGTCAACTTCTCCGAAGAAAAGCTCCAGCATTTTGGCAGAGATGACTTCGGCTGTATGTGGGCGCCCGAAGTTATTTTTGACGACAAACGCGACGAATACATCATCCATTGGGGCTCCACCGTCAAGGAAACCGACTTTGAGCATATGTCGATATACTGCTCCACCACCAAGGACTTTGAGAGCTTTACTCCACCCAAGCTATTCTTTGACAAGAACAACGAAATCCTTGACTCGCATATAAGAAAAATTGGTGATAAATACCATTTATTTTACAAAAACAGCAACAATCCAGCCATGAATATGCACGCGACCAGCACCGATGTATATGGCCCCTATGAGCACGACGAAGCATTTGAAAGATATATGCATACCGTCCCAAAGCCAGGCGCCTACGAAGGACCTACATCCTACATACTCCCAGACGGAAGATGGTGCTTGATGCTCGATTACTTTGGTTGCAAAAAGAGCAAGATGGGATATGTCCCCTTCATTTCCCCTACTCCAGGAGTTAGTGATTTCAAGCGCGCCAAAGAGAAGTTCTCCTTCCCCTACGGATTCAAGCACGGTGGCGTTATAGAAATTACCTTGGAAGAATACACTCGCCTTGAAAACTATCGAAACAGCTACAACTTCCCAAAGGGAACGGGAGAGAAAAGCTTTTTCCAAAAACTATGTTTTTGGAAATGAGGAATGATGAATGAGGAATGAGGAGTGGCTTCATTTCGCTTCGCTCCACTCACAAGGTGTTAGATAGTAGAGTTCTTTTTAACTCTTGGTATATGCTCTAACCTTAACTTTTAGCTTTAGCTAAAAACTTCACTTGTGCTTGCACAAACTTCACTACGGAGTAACTTCACTGCGAAGCAACTTCACTGCAAATGTAATTTGCCTTCATAAAAGGACAGCTATGGACAATCAAAGACTACAAAAAATCAAACAAGCCGAAATTCAAGATAAATATGATGGTTTGCCAACCCCTCTCAAAACCAAAATTGATGAATATATCCCAAGTTCGGAGTATATAATTAGCTATGGGAATGAAAAACTACCACCCCTTTGGCATGAGAATAAATAATTTTTAATATTTTTTGGATATTTAGTAGACACAAAAATTATCTTATGCTATACTACATAGGCAATCAAATGGCGCCATAGCCAAGCGGTAAGGCAAGGGTCTGCAACACCCGTATCCCCAGTTCGATTCTGGGTGGCGCCTCCAAAAAAATCCTGCACAGATGTGTGGGATTTTTACTTTTTACCTCTTACCTCTTCACTCTTACCAAATATAGCAGGATTTTTTTGGGAAGTAATAAGTAATAGGTAATAAGTAAGAAGTTAGGTAACCTTTCGCTAAAGCGAAATGTATCAATATATAAATAGTTAAAAGAAGGTAGCATAGTTATGGCAGATAGTCCTTTAATTACAAAGTCCAAAGAATTTGCTTTGCAGATTATCAAAGTTTGCAATTATGTAAAGAGCAATAAAAGAGAAAGTGTAATTACCAATCAATTGATTCGTAGTGGTACCAGTGTTGGTGCAAATATTCGTGAAGCATTTTACGGACATGGAAGCGCGGATTTTATAGCAAAATTACAGATTGCTCTTAAAGAGTGCTCTGAAAGTGAGTATTGGTTAGAACTTTTGATTGAAAGTGGATATTATGATAACAGTAATATTCTTGATAAATGTATTGAGGTTAAGAAGTTACTTATTACCTCAATAAATACAGCTAAAAACAATAGCAAATAATTTTAAAATATTTATATAATTGCATAAAATACAATCATCAAAAGCTCCGAATTGTTTACGAAATTGCTTCGTTTCACCCCACTCACATAGATAATTGAAATCTTGCTGGCGCAAGCCAAAATTTCAATTTCTTCTTCCTTCTTGCAATTCATTTTTTATAAGCTATACTAAAAATACCGGTTGTGTTGTATATTCAAATGGTAAGCTGTATGTTACATCACCTATAATGAAAGATAATGAGATAAAAGCCTAATGAAATTACTTGACGATATAGTAGTGTTAAATGATAATTACATAAACAAAGGGATAAAAAAAGGCGCAGAAGGTACAATCATTGCTAACCCAATAAGAAACAACGAATTTTTAGTTGAAATTTTTGGCCTTGAAGATGACGATATGCCAATTTATCCTATAAAGATTTGCGATATGCAAGTAACTAAAGAAAGCAATTTAACCGACCAAGATATTCTTGATGACTTGCCACAGGGCAATCCAAAGTGGTGGTGTAAGGTTGAGGATGGGTATATTGTCAATCTATTGGGGGAGCGGAAGAATACTATTCCCTACGACTACGACAGCTAAAAACGCGTTAGTTTGGATGCAAGCTGACGGAAAAGATAAAAGCCCACGACTAATAATACTCTAAAAACGCGACAGTTTAGATGAAAGACGAAGGAAAAGAAAAAACCCGAGGGGTTGCTGTACTTGGCGTACTGCGCCCCGACGGGTTTTATTATTTTTCAAAGTATTTCGCTAAAATGTCGCGTTTTTACTTGGTGAGTTCGTCCTTAATAAAATCAATATCTTCCTTGATGACTTCTACAATTTTGAGCTTTTCGGCAAGAGAGTCAACAAGTTGTTGGTATTTTTCTTCTCGAGCTTTGCTGTCGCGCATCTGGGTGATAAAAAGTGCGACAAACAACATCGCCCATAGCCCACTATTTAGGGCAGTTTCCCAAATTTGCTCCCACATAGTCTACTCCTTTGAACCACTATTTTGGGTTGATTTTGTAGATTTTTTGGGAGTGGAAACCTTGGTTACGAGAGAATTGGACATCTCTCCTAAAGCGAGCAAACATGGCTTACAAAGTCGCAAACTTTGACTGCTCATAGTGTCCTCGCGATAGACAACAAAGTCAGCCATATTACGGCATGCACCGTTGTCACATTTTGTTTTTATTTTTATTGGTCTTAATTCCATGGTTAATCTCCTTTTATGGTGAAGTTTTTGCTTGCGCAAAAGTGAAGTTTGCTGTGGCAAGTGAAGTTGCTTTGCAGTGAAGTTTTAGTTAATGCGAAATGCGAAATGCGAAATGCGAAATTGCTTCACTTCGCTTGCGCTACGCTCACAAGGAATCCATAGCTTTGCGTAGCAAAATATAACAGCGTAAGCTATATAACTAATAACTCATAACGCAAATTTCGATTTGCTTTCATAAAACGCGACAGTTTAGATGAAAGACGAAGGAAAAGAAAAAACCCGAGGGGTTGCTGTACTTGGCGTACTGCGCCCCGACGGTTTTTTTATTTTTCAAAGTATTTCGCTAAAATGTCGCGTTTTATCTGTTGGAGTTCCAGCGAAGAAGATTAAAATACTCTCCTTCTCCAAGTAGACTGATTAGCTCTTCCCCTACTGCTCCCATCATTGCGCTCGCTTGCTCGGATGAGAAATTTTGATAGAAGTTCTTTGCCATGTCAGCGCGCTTTTTGTATTCAGCTGACTTTTCGGGGGATACTCCGTTGAGCTTTTCGTCGGCTTGCTCGCGTGCCATCTCGTCAAATAGCGCTCGCTGACGATTTTCGCGTAGCTCGGTCAAGGTTTTTTGACGCTCAAGTTGATACTCAAGCTCCTTCTTCCTTATTTCAAGATTGTATTTGTTGATTTCAATCAGCCTTTTTTCTTCTTCGGCACGCAACTTTTGGAGCTTTTCTTGTAGCTCAAGAGAGTAGTTTAGGTCGTAGCTCTCCATTGCATTTTGGAACTCAAGCTCGGCTTCTTGCCTTGATGAAAGGATATCGCGATACTTTAGGTCGTACTTTTCGTCAATAAGCGCGCTTTGATAGTCGTACTCCCTGTTGATGCTCTCCCTTCCACCTGTGTTGATGCTGGAGTTAGTAAGTCCCCTAAATATCATATTGTCACGGTGGTCGGTTAGGCTGTCTTGATATTCCCTTTGTAGCTCCGATTCGGCAAGGGCTTCTTGATACATGCTCTCCCCTTCCTTTTTGTCAAGAGCGTTCAAGGTAGATTGGAGCTTTTCGGTTGCTTGGTTTTTGTCCTCCGTTAGCTCCGGTAGTAGCTCGGACTCTGCTTGCTTTTGAAGTTCTTCATCGGTGCGCGCTATATATTCCCTTTCGGTTAGCCCCAAGTTATTTGGTATGGTGGGGACACTTAAATCTACACCGGTTTGGCTCTTGCGATAGTCGTTGTCCATCTCTAGTAGCGAGTTGATGAGTGCATCACTTGATGTAGCGTCGGTTACGCGTGGATTTTCGCTTTTTTCTGTTGTAGGTTTCTCCATTCCAGCAAGCGAGTACCCAAAGTCTTTCATTGCGTTATTAAGCTTATCAAACTCTTCCTTGATTGCTTTGATTGTTTTGCCACTTTCAACTATCTTTGTTGCTCGGTCGGCATTCTTGATGTCGGAGTTGTTCCACTCCTTGAGTTTACTCTTTATAATGTCAAATAATCCCATTTTACTCCCCTCCTTTTAGGCTTTCTTCCAAGCTCTCAACGCGCTTTGTAAGTAGCATAATTTGGTCGCGAAGAGCAAGTAGGATTTTGTAAATATCAATGTTTGTTGTCATGCTGTATATCTCCTTACTTTGTCAAATATTAGCGTTACTCCCTTGACAAATATGTCCTCATCAGCTGAAAGCTCGTAGCAAAAATCATGCCCGATACTACGGAATGGAAGTGCTTTTTTGTCCTTGCCAATTACCTTTACTTGATGCTCCTCTCCCCCTTGCTTTACCTTGAGTGTAAGGTCATAGTCACTGTCAACATACATACGACGAAGGTTCTTCAAGGTCATCAAATCACCTAAATTGGATGTCGATGAACGATAGAGCTTTTTGAGAGATGTGCCATATATTTTTCCGTCATCAGTCAGCATGCCAGCTCGGTGTGAACGCGCATTGCCATATATCAAAAATATTTCCTTGACCACGCTCGTCAGCACGGGGAAAAATCCCACAATGTCTACGCCACGCATAATCCCTATCGTGCCCGTCAGCGTGTCAAAGTAGATTACGCCATTGTTGTAGCGCACAGTAAGGTCGGCTTCGTCCCCCACCTTTTCACCTTCCGTCTTGAGAGCGCAACTCAAATAATAGATGTCATCAAAGTAGGTCGCAACAGAGTGAGTTGTACTCTCAACAAGTGCCATCACACCACTCAAGACTTCGCGCAATGTGATGCCATCAAAGCTATATAGCTTGTTGCTCATCACAAAATATATGGTGTCGCCTGCAACCTGTATTGTCTTGGGGATAAGGGTGTAGTTGAGAGAAACCAATCTCTCCAAATGATAGTCGGTGGGCTTGCCAAGAACAGACAATCTATATATCGAATGCTCCCTGAATAGGTATAGCTCGGAGCCAAGTGTAACAATCTTTTTGAGTGCGCCACCTTCGTCCATGAAGCTCAAGTATCCACCACCACCCTCAACTGAAAAATCGGTGGGGTTAAGTGGCGCTGAAAAATAGAGCTTGTCATCACTCACTCCAAACACTCTGTCGTAGAGCATTGTAGCAGAGTGCATAATAGGTGCTGACTCCACTTTGGTGAGCGTGTTTCCGTCATAGGTTGCCATGCCACCGGAGTAGAAAATCAGCAAGGTGTCCACTCCGTCAAGGTAGTAGTTTATCATGATTGCATCCTTACCCCTTTCCCCTTTTAGGTCGGATAGTGGCGTGAACGCATCTTGAGTTAGGAGCGAGCAAACATAAAATCCACCCTCCGAGCCAAGGGCAACAACTCTATCACTTCCCCCGCCAAGATGGGATGCGCGATAGTAGTGAAGTCGCACTATATTTTCGCCTTCTGGTAGCAAGCTCGGTAGCACCCTAAACTCGCCATTTCCCGTGTGATAGCGTGGCTCGTTAGCACCAATACCAGTTTGGATTATACCACCTTTAAGCTGGATATTGTATCCATAGCTACCATTTTTAATATTTAGTGAGCTTTGCGCCACCCTACCATCTATGCTAACAAAGTTGGATAAATCATACTTTACGCGCTCAATGGATGG
>JAFXIB010000096.1 GCA_017533505.1 Clostridia bacterium
GGTTCGCCAGTGAAGGGTAGTTCATAAGCAACACCAGTTCCACCGATAGCTACATCGTCGATGTCAAGAGCGATCTTGAGGTCGCCAAGAGTGTAAGAAAGACCAAGACCAGTGAAGAGTTCGTCTTCGACATCAAATACGAGTTCGATTGTGGGGGTTTCTTCTGGCTTACCAGGTTCGAAGGTAACAACGGTTTCCTTACCTTCGCCTTCAAATGCCAAGGTACCACCAAGAACATACTTAACAACGGTTGAAACAAGATCGCGTGTTCCCTTGTCTGTAATAGCGCCACCAATTATATCACCAAATTTTGCAAGTAGACCAGAAACGCCGTCAACATTGATCTTTGCTGCATAGCCATCATCGGTTACGAATGCATCGTCAGCACCTGTGCCAGGAGCAAATAGATTAAGACCTTCGACAATTTCGAAGATTGATGAAAGACCACCAACAAGGTTGCCAAGAATGCCTGACTTGATTTGACTCATAGTGGTTGCATCGATACCCTTTACAAGCTCAATAATGCTTTCGCAAGCAAGACTTGAAAGTACATTTGCTTCTTCAAATTGGCTGAGCTTGTTCCATTGCTTTTCTTTGTCAAAGATGTTTTGAGCAATGTAAAGGTCTTCTACTTCGCCATTGTTAACAGCAAATAGAGAAACTTCTACAGCATCTTTGCCAACACCAACAATTGCATCGATTTGTGCCCAGTTTTGGTTTTTAGTACCGCTATCAATAGAGCCCTTAACCTTAAGAACAACATCAACAGCAGTTGGTTCAGCAGTGCCTTCACCAGGAATTTGAACTGCTAATTTGATGGTTGCACTTACATTTGCAGCCTCATTGATATCGCCAACGCCCTTAATTGTGTTATCAACAGCTGCGATAACTTCGTTGAGCATGTCAGCGAATGGGGTTGCTTCTTCTTCGTCGCCATCGTCAGTGATTGGCTTATCATCCTTATTTGGCTTTTTCTTATCATCGTCTTTATTACATGCAAAGACTGAGAAAGCCAAGATACCAACCATGAGAACGACTAAGAGAACCAATAAGATTTTCTTTTTCATGTTTGTTACCTCCGTATGGTAATGTTTTTTGTTTTGTGGTCAAATTCTATCATACGCGCGAAAAAAAGTCAATATTGATTTTTAATATAAATATGCGCGCGTTCTTATAAACTATCCAAAAGTAAACTTGTTCCACACCCTATTGCCCCTTTTGTTCCACAAAATATCAAGTTTTGTAATCTGCGTTTTAACTTATGTTTAGGATACCTTTTATCCATTTTGTGCTACCCAATTATGAAATTTTTGCACATTGCATTTTTTGCACCCTTTGTCAGACCAAATACCAAAACTCCAACTTTTTACAACCACAAAAACAAAAAATGGGTTTTACTATCTTTTTACCAAATAGATTGAAATCGGTTTCGCCTTGCTCACGCAATTTCGTTATATTTTTTGCTTGACGCAAAAGTTATATATGCTCGCCCTTCAGAGCAAGCTATATATTATGGTTATATTTTTAGCTGAAGCTAAAAGTTAAGGATAGAGCATATGCAAAGTACAACATAAACTTTATAACTCTAAAATAGACCATAGCTTTGCGTAGCAAAATATAGTTGCGTAAGCAATATAACTTGGCGATAGCCAAATATAACTCATAACTATAATGCGAAAACATTTCGCATTTGTTCAAAGTTTGCGCCATTGCAAACTTTGAACAAATCCCATCTTTACACATCCTCGCACATATGTTATAATATGTTTAATAAAAATTATTTTTGCGAGGTAACAATAATGTCAGTTGAATATCCTGATTATATCTCCCCTGTCCGTGTGCCTGTTGACACTCCAGATGCTATCGTTGACGAAAATGGTCAATGTCACTTTGGTACTTTCAAAGATACCTTCAAAAAGCTAAACCTTATTGACTGCAAAAAGCCTTGTGGTCGCATGCCTGACTTTATGAAGGCAAGCCGTATCACCGAGTGGGAAGCTTTTGAAATCCATATGAAAGAAGGTGCTTTGGTATCAGCTGTTTACAAGACAGCAAGCATGGGATTTTCTATTTTTGTATGGTTTGACAAACGCACAAACAAGTGCCTGAGCTGGTGGAATCCTACTCTCCCTGCATCAACAGCAAAGGTTGCAAGTCAACTTGTTGACGACCATTGCTACCACAAGAGCAAAAAGAGTGAGTACGAAATCTGCAACGACCTTCTCAACGGCAAAGCTTACGCAAAAGGCTGGGCAGAAAACAAAAAGTTTGGTAGATTCGAAATCGATATGTCGGTATCACGCATCTCCCCACCTTGCGTAGTATCCATTCCCTTTGGCGAAAACAAACCCCTTTACTCCGAAAAAGACTTCCTCAAAGCAGAAGGCACCATCACCGTCAATGGCGAAACCTATCACACCGACGAAAGCAGTGTTGGTATCATCGATGACCACAAGGGCTACTACCCCTTCAAGGCTCACTACGACTGGCTAACCACCATGGGCGAACTTGAAATCGATGGCGAAATGAAGAAATTTGCCTTCAACCTAACTCGCAACCAATCCATTGACCAAGATAAGTACAACGAAAACCTCATTTGGCTTGAGGGTGTATCCTATCCATTGCCACCTGTAACATTCACCAAAGACGGAAGAGATGCAAAAACTTGGTACATCAAAGACGAACATGGCAAGGTAGACATCCGTTTTGAAATTGACGATGTATTCTATATTATAATGCACATGCTTGTTATCGACTCCTACTACGCACTACCATTTGGCAGAATTTACGGTACAGTAGAAGATACCAATGGCAAGGTATATAAGGTAGATGGTATGTTGGGTATAGGGGAGGATAAAACCACCCGCATGTAAAAACGCGATTCTTTAGCGACATACTTCACAAAACTACAATCCCCCTGCAGGTCATGTACGCCAAGTACACTCCCGTTGGGGGATTTTGTTTTGCTCGTATCTCATCTAAATAATCGCGTTTTTATAACAAGAGCAGTTTTTGGGGAAGAATTAAAACAAACCTTAATTCTTCACTCTTCTCTCATCATTCTAAAAAATCCTTAACTTTTAGCTTTGCTAAAAACTTCACGGCAAAGCAACTTCACTTGCCACAGCAAACTTCACTTTTGCATAAGCAAAAACTTCACTCCTTTCTCCTTGACTTTGGCACTCTTTTTTAGTATGATATAATTACGGAGATATGGGGCGCAAAAAATTGTCGTGCCCTGTGTTTTCTTTATTCTATTGGAGGATATTATGGATTACTTAATTGAAGGCCTCGAAGTCCTTACTCCCGGTCAAGTGGTTATGTGGCTCATTGGTGGATTGCTCATCTTCCTTGCTATAAAAAAGGATATGGAACCAGCTCTCTTGCTCCCCATGGGCTTTGGCGCAATCCTTGTTAACCTTCCACTCTCTCCTGTCATAGCAGAAAGTGGTATCATCAAATCTTTGTTCCAAGTAGGTATCGAAGCAAGTGAAGCTATGCCCCTTTTGCTGTTCATCGGCATCGGCGCTATGATTGACTTCGGTCCACTCCTTTCTAACCCCAAATTGTTTATCCTTGGTGGCGCAGCTCAACTCGGTATATTTATTACCATTATCCTTGCTGCTATAATTGGCTTCCCTATCGAAGATGCTGCTTCTATCGGTATCATCGGCGCTGCTGACGGCCCCACAGCCATCATGGTTTCTCAAGTTCTCAAGTCAAATTATACTGCCGCTATTATCGTTGTTGCCTACTCATATATGGCTCTCGTTCCCATCGTTCAACCTGCCGTTGTTAAGCTCTGCACAACAAAAAAAGAACGCATGATAAAAATGAGATATACTTCAAATCAGGTAACCAAACTCACTCGTATATTATTCCCAATCATCGTTACCGTTATCGCAGGCTTAATCGCTCCAGAGTCACTTTCACTCGTTGGAATGCTCATGTTCGGTAACCTCATCAGAGAGTGTGGCGTGTTACAATCCTTGAGCGAAACTGCTCAAACCACCTTCTCAAATATCAT
The DNA here is from genome assembly GCA_017533505.1 of Clostridia bacterium. Classification (GTDB taxonomy): domain Bacteria; phylum Bacillota; class Clostridia; order Christensenellales; family DTU072; genus Stercoripulliclostridium_A. The sequence goes on from JAFXIB010000096.1 coordinate 4,028, forward strand.
CACTTTGCTCCTCGGCATCACCATCGCTTTCCAAATGCAAGCAGACGCTTTCTTGAGACTTGAAACCTTGGTTATCATGGCTCTCGGCTTGTTCGCATTCGTGTTTGATACCATTGGTGGTGTGTTCTGCGCAAAGCTAATGAACCTATTTACCAAAAATAAAATCAACCCCATCATCGGCGCTGCTGGTATTTCTGCTTTCCCAATGGCTGCTCGTGTCGCCGAAAAAATGGGTATCCAAGAAGACCCCAGCAACCACCTACTTATGCACGCAGTTGGCGTAAATGTATCAGGTCAAATTGCTTCTGCTATTGTCGGTGGCTTGATTATCGGTCTTGTTCTTTAGGAGGTGCGATATGATGAATATGCTTTTGGCTTTTGAAAATCTCAATCCTATGAACCTCGAAGTCCTAAAGGCTTCCCTCAACATCCTTTGGCAAGGTCTTCTTGCAATCTTTATTGTTATCGGGCTTATCATTGTTGCTGTAACCGTAACAACCGACATCATCGCTTGGAGCAAGAGATACAAAGACTCTCATCCCGATTTTAGCATCAAAAATATCTTCAAAAAGAAGTAATATATCCCTAACAATCCTTTAGCCCCATTTGTCACAAACAGATGGGGCTTTTTGTTGCGAAATGCCTTTGAGTGAAGTTTTTGCTTACGCAAAAGTGCATTTTGCATAAGCAAGATAATTACCTCGCTTGCGCTCGGCGATAACTACTCTCGCCTTGCGAGAGCGATAAATACCTCACTCCGTTCGGCGCTAAATACAAGCACGAGTGCTTGCGTTGTGGATAGAGCATATTGGGAGTGCTAAAAGTAACTTTACTCTCTAATATATTCTTTTATCCTTAACGCAAAAAACAAAGTTTTTTGTAGTTATCGCCTTGGAGCGATAGCGCAAAGGTAATTATCGCCCGAAGGGTAATTATCGCTGAGCGTAAGCGAAGTATTTATCTTAAATGCAAATGCATTTAAGATGCCTTTGCTTTCAAAGCAAAATATAACAGCGTTAGCTATATAACTAATAACTCATAACTCAAAGGCAAAGCGAGCTTTGCCTTTCAATGCTTTTGCGTTAGCAAAAACATCTCTCTTCCCCTTGACTTTGGCGCTCTTTTTTAGTATGATATAATTACGGGAATATGGGGCGCAAAGTTTTTAACTTTGATGCTACATTTTCCGTCAATTATCTGGAGGTAATAATGAAAAAAGTCCAATTCACCGAAACCGTTTTGCGTGATGCTAACCAATCTCTCATTGCAACTCGTTTGCCCTATGAAAAGTTTGAAGGCATCCTTTCCACTATGGATAAAGCCGGTTACTACTCTGTTGAGTGCTGGGGCGGAGCTACTTTTGATAGCTGTCTCCGTTATTTAGGCGAAGATCCATGGGAAAGACTCAGAAACATCAAAGCTCAAATGCCTAACACCAAGCTCCAAATGCTCCTTCGTGGACAAAACCTTCTTGGTTACAAGCATTATCCAGACGATGTCGTCCGTAAGTTCGTTGCAAAGTCAATCGAAAATGGCATCGACATCATCCGTATTTTTGACGCTCTAAACGACCTTCGTAATGTCGAAGTTGCCGTTGACGAAACCCTCAAAAATGGCGGTCATCCCTCTCTTGCAATCAGCTATACCCAATCTCCCGTTCATACCCTAAAGAAGTTCGCTGAACTCAGCAAGGATATGGAAAAGTTGGGTGCAAAGTCAATCTGCATCAAGGATATGGCTGGCGTTATGAGCCCCCAAGAAGCAAGCGACCTTGTTAAGGCTATCAAAGACTCCGTAAGTCTTCCCGTTGTGCTCCACACTCACTGTACAACCGGCCTTGCATTTATGACCTGCCTAAAGGCTGTTGAAGCTGGCGCTGATGTTATTGATACTGCTACATCCTGCTTTAGTGGTGGTACTTCTCAACCAGCAACCGAAACCCTCAAGTATGCTCTTGAACAAATGGGTTACGAAACCGGTCTTGACCAAGATGTTATCAACGAAGTCAACAATTACTTCAAGCCCATCCGTGATAGTTTCATTGAGTCTGGGGTTCTTGATCCTAAAGTTATGGCTACCGATACTCAAGCTCTTAACTATAAAATCCCTGGTGGAATGCTATCAAACCTCATCAGCCAACTCAAGGCTCAAAACGCAATTGACAAGCTCCCAGAAGTTCTACTTGAAACCCCAAGAGTTCGCGCAGATCTCGGCTATCCACCACTTGTAACTCCTATGAGCCAAATGGTTGGTGTTCAAGCTGCAACCAATGTTCTTCTTGGCGAACGCTACAAGGCAATCGGCAAGGAAGTAAAGGCTTACTGCCGTGGCGAATATGGTCAAGCTCCTGGCGAAATTGATGCTGACCTTATGAAGAAGGCTCTCGGCGACGAAACACCTATCACCTGCCGTTATGCAGACCTTCTCGAGCCCAAGTTTGATGATACTAAAGCTGAACTCAAGTACATTGCAAGAAGTGATGAAGATGTTTTAAGCTACATCGCATTCCCACAACAAGCCGAAAAGTTCTTTGCTAACCGCAAGGCTAAAGAAGAAAAAACTGTTAAGTACACTATCGAAGAAATCAAGGAGGATGCTGAATAATGCTAAATGCTGTCGAATCCGTAACTATCGGCGAATCCTTTGCTCTTGCAGGTGTTTCTATGAGCATAATTATGGCAGTTCTTGCCTCCATTATGCTACTTATCTACCTAATGAGTGCAATCTTCAAGTTTATGGAAAAGCATAACCCTGCTTTCAAGGCTAAACTCGATGCTTTCTTCTCAAAGAAAACCGAAAAGACCACCGATGCCACTCCAGTAGCTGAAGAAAACAAAAATACCGTTACTGCTCGTGGTAGCTGTGGTAATATCGTTCTCAACAATGTTACCGAAAGAGAAGCTGCTATGATTATGGCTATCGTTGCAGACAAAATGCAAACTCCACTAAACGAGTTGCGCTTCAAATCAATCAAAAAGATTGACTAAATCAAGATTAAATAGGAGATATAATTATGAAATATAAAGTAACCCTTAACGATAAAGTTTATGAAGTAGAAGTAGAAAAAGGCGAAGCAATCCTCGTTGATGAATATGAAAGAATGGCTCCCGTCGCTCCCGTTGCTGCTCCTCAAGCACCAGTAGCTCAAGCTTCCGTTGCTCAAACAAATGTAAACGCAAGCGCAAGTGCTGTAAAAGCTCCACTACCCGGCGTTGTTGTTGCTATAAAGGCTCAAGTTGGTCAAACTGTTAAGGCCGGCGAAGCTGTTGTTGTAATCGAAGCAATGAAGATGGAAAACGAAATCGTTGCTCCTCAAGCTGGTACCGTAAAGGCTATCTATGTTCAAAAGGGCGCAAGCGTTCAAACCGATGCTCCTCTATTTGAAATCGCATAATTGCACATTAAATAGGAATTTACTATGGATATAGGTCAAATTTTTGTAGATCTCGCAAAAGGCTCTGGCTTTGCCCAACTATTCGGCGGTCAATGGCAAAATGCAGTTATGATTGTTTTGGCTTGCTTCTTCCTTTATCTCGGCATAAAGAAAAAGTTTGAGCCACTACTACTCGTCGGTATCGCATTTGGTATGCTACTTACCAATCTCCCCGTAGCTTCCGAATCAGACCTTATCTACCACCCAGAATGGTGGATTGGTGAGGCTGCCATCGAACATGGTGTTGACTATCTCAATGTATTACAACATGGTGGCCTTCTCGACATCCTTTATATCGGTGTTAAAACCGGTGTTTATCCTTGCTTGATATTCATCGGCGTTGGCGCAATGACCGACTTTGGACCAATGATCGCTAACCCAAAGAGCCTTCTCCTTGGCGCAGCTGCTCAACTAGGTATATTCTCAGCTTTCATCATGGCAATCATCTTTGGATTTAACCCATCACAAGCTGCTTCTATCGGCATCATCGGTGGCGCAGACGGCCCAACAGCTATCTGGCTAACCAAGTCTCTTGCACCAGAACTCCTTGCCGCTATCGCTATCGCTGCATACAGCTATATGGCTCTTATACCAATCATCCAACCACCAATCATGCGCCTACTTACCACCAAGAAAGAGCGCTCAATCAAGATGGACCAACTCCGCGAAGTATCAAAGAGCGAAAAGATAGTTTTCCCAATTATGGTAACCATTTTCTGCTGTTTGTTGCTCCCAAGTGTCGCTCCTTTGCTCGGTTGCTTGATGTTCGGTAATCTACTAAAAGAATGTGGCGTAACCGAAAGACTTTCAGATACTGCACAAAACGCACTCATGAATATCGTTACCTTGTTCCTTGGCATCTCCGTTGGCGCTACGGCTCAAGGAGTAAGATTTATCAACACTCAAACATTACTAATCGTTGTCCTTGGTCTTGTTGCTTTCTGCCTTTCAACCATTGGAGGTTTGCTCATCGGCAAACTAATGTGCTGGCTAACCAAGGGTAAGATTAACCCCCTCATCGGCGCTGCTGGCGTTAGTGCTGTTCCTATGGCAGCTCGTGTTGCACACTCCGAAGGACTCAAAGCCAATCCATCCAACTACCTACTCATGCACGCAATGGGACCAAATGTAGCAGGCGTTATCGGTTCTGCCGTTGCGGCTGGTATCTTGATGGCTGTGTTCGGCTAAAATTAATTGGACTTATATATGAGAGAAGCTCTTAAAGGGCTTCTCTTTTTTTGCCTTTTTTAGGCTAAAATTGATGTTTTTCAAAAGAGAACGCGCGTTCAAGCTAAAAAATGTTTTGAATATCCCTTTCTGTGTGCTATCATTGAAATATGATAGCAAATTTTAGAGAACTTGGTGGAATCCCAGTTGAAAATGGTCGCGTAATCAAAAAAGGATTGTTCTATCGTAGCGCTATGCTTGACCGTGCTACCGATGAAGAACTCCTTACCGTTCTAAAACCCCTTGGTATCAAGGTCGCTTTTGACTTTCGCGAAAAAGATGAGGTCCGAGGAGAGAGCCCTTACGAGCTACTTGGTGCAGAGCATAGAAATATCCCTGCAAGCTACGAAAACGATACCTTGCTAAAATCACAAAAGAGTGTAAATCCCTCACTTTTGTTCAAAAAGATTACTTGGCGCGATGTCAGAGAAACCTACGAGCGCTTCCCTATTGACAACAAGGCTTATAGGGCACTTATGTCTTCTCTCGTAAACGGCGAAACCCCTATGATCCTCCATTGCACAGCAGGTAAGGATAGAGCTGGCATAGGAATCACTATGATACTCCTTCTCCTTGGCGCAAGCTACGACGAAATCGTAAAGGAATATATGAAGTCAACCGAAGTGCAAGCTTTCACCGAAAGCGTTATTGCAGAAAAGATACCAAAAATCTTCCATAGATATGCTTTCAAGCACTTCCACCCATTCTTTACCGTATACAAGGAACTCCTTGATACCACTCTTGATAAAA
>JAFXIB010000097.1 GCA_017533505.1 Clostridia bacterium
AAAACGCGTTAGTTTGGATGCAAGCCGACGGAAAATGGAAAAGCCCACGACGGGACTTTACTTTGCGTAAACGACCGAGTGGGCTTTTGTGTTTTTCTATGGATTGCACCAAAATAACGCGTTTTTAGAGGGTGTATTCAAAATCAATATCCATAATACTTACTGTGTCGCCATCTTGCATACCAGCTTCCTTAAGCGCATCTATAATGCCCTTGTCGCGTAGACAGCGTTGGAACCAACGGAAGGAGTCGCCATCTGAAAACACTACACGGCGAGCAAGCTCTTCGACATATCCACCACTTACATAGTAGATGCCGTTTTCGACATTGATTTCAAATGAGCTTCTGTCCTTTTCTTCATACTCAAATGGGATAAACTCAAGTGGTGCAACTGGTGGGATATCCTTTAGGGTGTTTGCCATGAGAGTTTTGAGTTCGGTTACACCTTGGGTGGTTGCTGCTGATATGCGCATTACTTTGGAGCCACATACTTTCTCAAGCTCTTCAATGGCACTTTCGTCACCATAGAGAAGGTCACATTTGTTGGCAACAACTATTTCTTTTAGCTTTGCCAAATCTTCGCTATAATTTTTGAGTTCCTTTCTTATTGCAAGGTAGTCTTCAACTGGGTTTCTGCCCTCTGAACCAGAGATGTCAACAAGGTGGACAATGAGTCTTACGCGCTCTACATGACGAAGGAAGCTGTGGCCTAAACCGACACCTTCGCTGGCGCCTTCAATGAGTCCAGGAATGTCTGCAACTACAAAGCTGTCACCATAGCTTTCGACCATACCAAGGTTGGGTGAAAGTGTTGTAAAGTGGTAGTTTGCTATCTTTGGACGAGCTGCTGAAATTACAGATAGAAGTGTGGATTTTCCTACATTTGGGAATCCAACCAAGCCTACATCGGCTATCGTTTTTAGCTCAAGCTTGATTTTGCGAGTTTCGGTTTGTTCGCCATGCTCACTATATCCCGGAGAACGATGTGTTGGTGTTGCAAAGCGTGCATTACCTCTGCCACCTCTGCCACCTTTGAAGATGAGAACCTTTTCGCCATCATTGAAAATATCTGCTATAATGCCATTTGACTCTGCATCACGAATGATGGTGCCACATGGTACCTTGATGATAAGGTCTTCGCCAGCCTTACCACTACAATTTTTGCCAGAACCATTGCCACCATTTTCTGCCTTAAAGTGCTGGGTGTAACGGAAGGAAATAAGTGTGTTGATACTCCTATCTGCTTGGAAATATATGGAGCCACCCCTACCACCATCGCCACCATCGGGGCCACCTGTTGCAACATACTTTTCGCGATGCCATGCTACTGCACCATCGCCACCATTACCAGCTTTACAATATATTACTGCTACATCAAGAAACATTTTCTATTTCTCCTTATAGTACTTACATTCCTCTTTTATCATACAATTTTCGCAATCGGGTTTTTGCGATTTACATACATATCTGCCTTGGAATATCAAGGTGTGATGAAGGCTGTTCCAATCGCTTTCCTTGAAGCTCGCCATAAGCTCGCGCTCCACCTTCTCAACCGTATCTCCACTTGCAAGCCCTATCCTGCGTGATACCCTAAACACATGGGTGTCAACTGGCATTGCTGGGATATCGTATGCAACCGATAGCACTACGCTTGCTGTCTTTCTGCCCACCCCTGCAAGGGCTGTAAGCTCTTCAAGTGTCTTTGGCACTACTCCACCATGCTTTTCCATAAGCGCACGCGACATGTTGATGATGTTTGTACCCTTGTTGTTATAAAATCCACAGCTGAAGATATATGGCTTTAGCTCATCAAGTGTTAGAGAGGCAAACTGCTCGGGTGTGTTGTATACCTTGAATAGCTCCCTTGTTGCAATGTTGACGCGTTTGTCGGTGCATTGAGCTGAAAGTATGACAGCTACAAGTAGCTCAAATGGAGTGCTATACTCCAATTCGCAACCAGCAGTAGGATGTGCAATTTTTAGATTTTTAAGTATCTTTTCGCCATTCATACTTAAATTATACTATAAACTAAAGTAAATGTAAAAAGTTTTTAGATATATTTTTAGCGCCTAAATACCCCCTGCGATGTAGATAGTCCCATTGCGACAATACACTCATTAACTATTTCAAGGCTACTTGCATAAAATAATAGCGACAAACCACAGCTTACCCCTAAACTGCGTGGTGTGTTGATGACGGTATGCGCTATGCGTTTTCTTGATAGCTCCCTTGAGAGCCTAATTGCTTCGGCGCGCGATTTGAAAGGTATCAAAGTATTCATAATTAAAAATCTCCACAATACACTATATTATGCTAAAATCCAACTCGTGTATATATCTTGACAACTCTGCAACATCTCGCTACAAGCCACCACAAGTGGTTAAGGCTGTGGAAAGAGAGCTTAAAAAAAGTGCAAACTCCGGTCGCGCAGGACATAAGGACAGCTTGAGAGCGCTACTCAAAATTGAAGAGTGTCGCGACGAAGTAAGAGCGCTAACCGGCATGAAGGAAGTTGTCTTTACAAAGAGTGCAACAGAAGCACTCAACCTTGCTATATTTGGCTCATACAAAAAGGGAGAAATTATAACAAGTGTATATGAGCATAACTCGGTGCTTCGCCCCATCGAAAAGCTAAAAGAAAAAGGTGCAAAGGTAACATATCTTGAAACAAAATCGGACATTATAAGCCCAGACGACATAAGAAAAAAGATAACAAAAAACACATCTCTCATTATTCTCCAAGAGATGAGCAACCTAAATGGCACAATACAAGATATTGAGAGTTTGGGAAAGTGCATAAGTGAATATGGTATCCCATTTATTGTCGATGCATCACAAAGCATAGGACACCTAAAAACCAATTATCAAGGGGTAAGCATGCTTGCATCCCCCGCTCACAAAGGGCTACACGCCATGCAAGGGACTGGCTTTTTGGCATTTGGCGGTGGCATAAAACTTATGCCATTGATTTATGGTGGAACAGGAACGGACTCCGACAAACTAACACAGCCCACAACCATACCAGAAGGCTATGAAGCAGGCACTCTAAACACCCCTGGAATTGCAGGACTCAAGGAAGGAATTAAGTTTACTCTAAAACACTTTAAGGACCTTGATAAAAAGATAAAGGAGCTATCGCTACACCTAATTGAAGAGTTGAAAAAGTTATCAAATATCAAGCTTTACACCCACAACCTAAATGGCGTGATTGCCTTTAACATAGGCGACAAATCATCAACCGATGTAGCTGACTTTTTGGACCATGAGTATAATATTTCGGTGCGTGCAGGACTGCATTGTGCCCCACTCTATCACAAAAAACTGGGCACCCTTCGTCAAGGCGCAGTTAGAGTTAGCTTTGGCTGGAACAATGGGCATAAGGATGTGGAAAGGCTGGTGGAAGCGCTAAAAAGTGAAGTTACTTTGTAGTGAAGTTGCTACGCAGTGAAGTTGCTACGCAGTGAAGTTTTTAGCTAAAGCTAAAAGTTAAGGATTTTTTAGAATGATGAGTGAGGAGTGAGGAATGAGGAGTGTTTTGCAGTGAAGTTTTTGCTTGCGCAAAAGTGAAGTTGGCTGTGGCAAGTGAAGTTGCTTTGCAGTGAAGTTTTTAGCTCGCGCTAAAAGTACAAATATTTCTTTCGCTTTGCTACAAGACAAATTACACTCAAAATTAGGGCAAGAGCTTCGGATACGACTAAAGATACCCAAATTCCATCAAGTCCCATTAGGAGTGGAAGGGTAAATACTGCTATCGTTTGGAATACAAGAGTACGCATAAATTGAATAACGCCACTCGTTAAGCCATCGTTGAGCGCTGTGAAGAAACCAGAGCTGAAAATACCGTATCCCGATGCAAGATAGCTAAAGCTATATATAAAGAATGCGTGCGCTGTCATTTCCAGTAGCTCTTGGTCGTAGCCCACAAATAGCTTGGATATGGGCATGGATAGTATCTCGGATATCAAGAACATCAAAACCGACATCGAAAGTATAAGAACATTGCTCTTTTTGAGCAAATTTTTGAGTTCGTCGTAGTTTTTGGCACCATAATGGTAGCTTACAATCGGTGATGTTCCAACCGAATAGCCTATGAAAATTGCAGCGAATACAAAGCCAAAATACATCACAACTCCATAGGCTGCAACACCATTTTCGCCAGCATATTTGAGTAGTTGCATATTGAATAGCATACTTGCAAGACTCATTGCAATGTTTGAAAGTAGCTCGCTTGAACCATTGGTTACAGCTTTAAGAAGTCCCCTACCATCCCATACAGGCTTGCCAATGCGAAGTAGGCTCTTGTTTGGACATAGGAAATATATGATTGGCACCACTCCACCAATAACTTGTGTGAGCGCTGTTGCAAGTGCTGCGCCTTCAAGCCCAAGTCGGAATACTGCAACAAGGAGAGCGTCCAATATCATATTGGTTACGCCAGCACCTATGGTTACGATAAGCCCAAGTGTGGGCTTTTCTGCTGTAACAAAGAATGTTTGGAAAGCATTTTGGGTAGCAAATGCAGGAAGTGCAAGCAAAATTATGCGACCATATCTTACTGTTTGAGTGAGTAGCTCCCCTTCTGCACCAAAAAGCGATGCGATTTCTTTAAGGAAAATTATGCTTATGATAGCAAGCACCAAGCTGACACCAGCATTGATGATTACAAAAAGGCTGAACAACCTATTGGCGCGCTCTTTGTCCCCTTCTCCCATCGTTTTTGCAATGATAGCAGAGCCACCAGCACCAAACATAAAGCCAACAGCACCAACCATCATAATGTAAGGGAAGATAAAGTTTACAGCAGAAAATGCAGTTTTACCAACAAAATTGGATACAAAAAAGCCATCCACTACACTATAAATGGACACAAATACCATCATACAGATGCTGGGAAGCGCAAACCTTATCAAGCGCTTATAATTAAAATGGTCGCTGAGCTTGATTTTCATACCTAAAGCATTATAGCTTATATAGTAGGCAAATGCAAGGGAATTGCGAAATGCAAGGTGCATTCGCAAGATAATTACCTCGCTTGCGCTCGGCGATAACTACTCTCGCCTTGCGAGAGCGATAAATACCTCACTCCGTTCGGCGCTAAATACAAGCACAAGTGCTTGCGTTAAGGTTTGAGCATATTAAGAGTGCTAAAAGTAATTTTACTCTCTAATATATTCTTTTATCCGTAACGCAAAAAACAAAGTTTTTTGTAGTTATCGCCTTGGAGCGATAGCGCAAAGGCAATTATCGCCCGAATGGTAATTATCGCCGAGTGTAACGAGG
>JAFXIB010000098.1 GCA_017533505.1 Clostridia bacterium
GTAAACGACCGAGTGGGTTTTTGTATTTTGTGAAGTAATTTATCGAATTAGTTCGCGATAAAACGCGTTAGTTTGGATGAAGAACGAACAAAAAAAGAAAATCCACGACGGGACTTTACTTATGCGTAAACGACCGAGTGGATTTTGTGTTTTGTGAAGTTGTTCGCCAAAATAACGCGTTTTAGAATGCGAAGATGGGATCACATGTAAGATTAATCCCTAATCTACGGAAGATTGTCAAGCTACTCTCTGGAAGCATAACTGTGGAATGGGCTTCGCAACCAGCAAGCATGTTGAGCTTGAGAAGTGCCTTTTCGACAGTAGGATTGTTTGGAGCTGAAAATGAAAGTGCTATGAGCGCTTCTTCCAGATTAATCTTGTTGGACTTTGCGTGCAAATTTTCCTTTTTAAGCTTCAAAATTGCTTCAATTGCATTGGGTGCGATAAGGTCAATGCTGTCTGGAATACCAGCAAGATACTTGATAGCATTCATAACCACACCAGCTGGAGCATAAAGATTGTTCTTATCGCGAGATGTGAGTATCTTGCCATCTGGAAGCTCAATTGCTATTGCTGGACAATCGGTTTCCTTTGCCTTTTGAAGTGCTGGCTCAACAACTCTTCTATCAGCAGGTGTACAACCTACTTCCTTCATCAATATCTCTACGCGATGAGCTGTTTCAAGGTCAGCTGTGCCATTCTTGTATTCGTTGTAGGTCTTGAAGTATCTTCTAATTATTTCTTGCTTTGCTGCTTGTTGCACAACAGCATCATCGGTGATGGCATATCCTACCATATTTACGCCCATGTCGGTGGGTGATTTGTATACTTCTTCTCCCAAAATCCTTGATAAAATGCTCTTTACAACTGGGAAAACTTCCAAATCACGATTGTAATTTACAGTTGAAACACCATATTGCTCAAGATGGAAGTAGTCAATCATGTTGCGATCGTTGAGGTCTGCTGTTGCTGCTTCATAAGCAATATTGATTGGATGCTTGAGTGGTAAGTTCCATACTGGGAAGGTTTCGTACTTTGCATATCCTGCTTTTACGCCACGCTTATACTCATGGTAAAGTTGGGATAGGCATGTTGCAAGCTTGCCACTACTTGGACCAGGTGCTGTTACAACTACTACGGGACGAGTTGTGGGGATATAGGGATTCGAACCATAGCCTTCGTCGGATACTATTGTGTCGATATCGTTGGGATATCCTTTGGTTAGTTTGTGGATATATACCTTTTCGCCCATTCTTTCCAGTTGCTTACGGAAAATGTCAGCAGCAGGTTGCTCTTTATACTGGGTGATGACAACGGAATTAATCTTTAGGTCTAACTCGCGAAGATTGCGCATAAGACGAAGCAGCTCGTTACCATAGGTGATACCAAAGTCGGAGCGAATCTTGTTCTTTTCTATATCAGGAGCTCCGATACAGAAGATAATTTCCATTTTGTCTTTAAGATTGGTTAGGAGTTTTGTCTTGACATTAGCATCAAAACCTGGCAAAACGCGTGCAGCATGAAGGTCATCAAAAATCTTGCCACCAAACTCAATGTAGAGCTTGTTGTCAAACATCTCGGACCTTTTGAGAATATTTTCCGTCTGCTTCTTTACATATAAACTGTTATCAAAGCCGTTTTTCACTGCGCCTTCCTCCTAATCATAACAGATAATATTTTATCATTTAGAAGTAGTTATGTCAACGGGGAATGGTTATAAATCTCTATGAGATTTAGCTATCAGTTTTTGATATATTAGCTTACTAACAGCTCGCACAACAAGTGCTATCAGAACTCCAAATATTAAATCGGTGATAAAATGAGCGCCTGCTATCAATCTTGAAACCACAACGCAAGCAGTAAAAAGCACAGAAAATGCCAATATCCATCCGTTTTTTGCAAAAATACGATGCTTTTTGTTGATGTCATATAGCAAAACGGAAAGAGTACTCATGCTTGCGTGCCCAGATGGAAAGGAGCTCCCACCAAAAGCGCTTGGCTGATAGAATGGTGTATATCCTATATAATCAGGTGCGTTGAGGTCAACAAAACGCGCTCTACCCCAAAGGTGCTTTATAGTTGCCACCACCGTGCTTACTATTACTACAACACAAATTAGGTATAGCGCAAAATAGATATACTCCCACTTGTTTTTGGTAAAACAGCTTCTTTTTGCGACAATTCCCACCAAAACTACCACAAAATAAACAAAGGGGATAACTGCTGGTGCTTCCCCTATTAAGTCAAAAATTGATGCAAAAATGGATGTTGGGTGGTAAAACCACTGCGAAATTTCAATTTCCCACATAGTATAGTCTACGCAGGAAAAATATATAAATGCCAGCTATCTTGCAAACCTTCTGGCATAAGGACAGCGCTTGCATAAATCTTCGGTGGCTTTGTAGCTACCAAAACCATGCTTGATTGCCTTTGCGCGCTCTGAATTTAAAATATCACTCAAATTTTCAGTAAATACATTGCCCAAATTGATGACTCCGTCACTATCCAAGCAACATGGTACTACTGTGCCATCTGCAAGAATACCAAAATGGTCACGCATACCATAACAGAAAACTTGCTCGCCTTGATACTTACCATCCTTGTCAGGCCACTCAAACCTATCGCCCCACTCAATATGTAGCTTGTTGCGAATACGGATACCCCTTTCGTTTTCAGTCCATTCGCCATCAAGTAGTGGCCTTAAAAATGATATGATTTGAGAGTTTTGACTATCATCTGCCCCTTTGTTCCAAAGTCTTAAAACAACTATGGTTCTACTTGATGATGCCTTTTTTACAAACTCCACAATGTCAGTTAGGTAACTCTCAAAAGCTTGCCTATCTTGTTTTTCGAAGCTATGCAAGGAAATATTGATTTTGTAAATACCACTTTGAAGGAGAGCATCCCCACATTTATTAAGGAGTGTACCATTGGTGGTAATCATGGATTGGAAACCTTGCTCCTTTGCCATAACCAAAAACTCGTTGAGCTCGGGATGAGTGAGTGGCTCTCCCATAAGATGATAGTAAATATGTTTTGTTTTGCCCTTGAGCTCATCCAACACTCTTTGAAAGTCCAACTTGCTCATCATCTTTGCTTGACGACAATGTCCATGACAAAATGAACATTTCATATTGCAAATATTGGTGATTTCAACATAAACTCTTGTATACATATTTTAGTTTAGATTAAGTGTTGTAAAGGAAAAGCTCCAAAGGGTTTCATATATAAAACGCTTTAGTTTGGATGCAAGCCGACGGAAAATATAAAAACCCACGACGGGACTTTATTTGAAATAAACGACCGAGTGGGTTTTTTATGTTTTGCTATGGATTGCGCCAAAATAATGCGTTTTACTCCCACTCGATGGTACCAGTAGGCTTGGGCGTAATATCATATAGTACGCGATTGACACCCTTTACTTCCTTGAGAATTCTATCGGTGATTTTGCCCAGAAGGTCGTAGGGAAGAGGCTCGATGGTAGCTGTCATGGCATCGATGGTGTTGACGGCACGAATGATTACTGGCCACTCAAAGGAACGAGCATTGTCGCGTACACCAACTGACTTGATGTCTGGGATAAGGGTGAAATATTGCCATACCTTGCCACGAAGTCCTGCATTATCAAACTCTTCACGAAGGATTGCATCGGATTCTCTTACTGCTTCCAATCTATCACGAGTGATGGCACCAAGACATCTTACGCCAAGACCTGGGCCTGGGAATGGTTGACGATATACCATGTTGTCTGGAAGTCCAAGCTCTTTGCCACATGCACGAACTTCGTCTTTGAATAGATACTTGAGTGGCTCAACAAGTTCGAACTTGAGATCTTCAGGAAGGCCACCTACATTGTGGTGTGCTTTGACAGCCTTGCCTGTCTTTGTGCCACTTTCTACGATATCAGGATAGATAGTGCCTTGTCCAAGGAAGTCAATACCTTCGAGCTTGCGAGCTTCTTCTTCAAAAACTCTGATGAATTCTGCACCGATAATCTTTCTCTTTTGCTCTGGGTCGGTTACGCCTTGGAGCTTATCAAGAAATCTATCAACAGCATCAACATAAACCAAATCTGCATCAAGCTCTTTGCCAAACACATTGATAACTTGCTCTGGCTCGCCCTTTCTCAACAAACCATGGTTGACATGAACGCAAGTTACATTTTTGCCAACTGCCTTGATAAGGAGCGCTGCAACAACGGAGCTATCTACACCACCACTTAAAGCAAGAAGCACTTTTTTGTTGCCAATTTGCTTTTTGAGTAGCTCAACTTGGTCGGCTACAAAGTTTGCCATATTCCAATTTGCTTCTGCCTTACACTCATCAAACAACCAGCTTTTAAGGTTAGAGATATCTCCTTGAGCGCAAAGAGCTTTTGGGAAACCATATGCAACAAATGGTACTCCTAAATCATAAATGTCTTTGTTGACATCAATTTCTACACCATCAACGATATTGTTGGGACCGCCACTTAAAATTACACCCTTGATATTGGTGTTTGCCTTGAGCTCGGCAAGGGTAATATCGTGTGGATAAATTTCTGAATAAACGCCAAGAGCTCTTATTTCTCTTGCAAGAGCAGAGTTTTCTTCGGAGCCAAGGTCAATGATGACTATCATATCTTGCTTCATAGGTATTCCTCCCAAACTGGATGATTAATTTTAACTCTATATGCGCGCACCTGTCAATTGATTAAATTTAAAAAACCAATGAAATCGCACCTGCTATAATTAGGCTTACAACATTTATAATGTTGTTGTCCACAAAACGAAGTCCTTTAACAAGGGTTGTAGGGGCGCCACAATGGAGCCTTTTTTCCGTCAATTTTTGGCACTTTGAGCATCTGTAAGCTCTTTGTATGCCTGCGCCTAAAAGGCTGTCTATCAGTGTTCCTACAAAGCCCATGAGGGCGATTACCCATAGCCCCTTGATTCCTACTTCGCCAACAGCAAAAACTATGGCGCTAACAACCACACTTGTCGTAAGCGCGGATATTGTTCCAATAAGGCTTACGCCACCACTCATACCCCTTTCGACCTTTTTGAAGGTAAGAAGGCTAATTACCTTGCCGTCAGAAAGTATACCAAGGTCGCTTGCTGCAGAATCTGCTACCCCTGCACAAACAGTAACAGCACTTGCAATCAAAAATGAGTGTATGCCTGTTGCAAAGTATACAGCACCATAAATTAGCGCTGGCATAGCATTGCATAACACTTGTACCAAGCCCCTTGCACCTTGATGCTCATATAAGTCCTTTTCCCTATCCTTGCGCTTTTCTTTTTTGACCTGCCCAACAATGGCAATGCCAACAAAGGACACCGAAAAGACAGTAAGCCCTGTGTAGCTGGTGAATAGTGCAGACAACACAAGTATTACAAAAGCACTTATGGTTGCTGGAATGGTGAGTGCCTTTTTCCATAGTGCAAGGACTACAAGCAGTGCACCTACTCCAAGTGCAATATATATAGGTGTTAGGTTTATCGTTTCAAATGGCATTTTGCTAAAAGAAAAGCCCGCGTTGAAACGGGTTTTTCTGTCTGTTAGTTTTTATTTTTTGGCGTTCTTTCTTTCGGCAATCAACATTCTTCTAACTGCTCTTGCGCAAGTGTACTCATATTCCTCGGCCTTTCTGCAGTAAGCACAATGTGGATATGTGCCACAAAGATCAACACCAGCTTGCTCGCTTGCTACCCATTTTTCGATATCAAGACGGTTTTGTAATTCTTTATTTGTTCTTTCCATATTTACTCCTTATTAACCAAGATACTCGTCGTAAATGTTCTTCTTTAGCTTCTTGGTATTGATTTCGATAACATCTTTATAGTCTTTGTTGACGGTAATCTTGTTGTTTTCTTCGTCGCGTTCAAAGATGTCTTGTGGGATACCTGTTACATAGTTGGAGTATGCAAGGTTTCTTGATTCGGTTTCAAGACCTTCCTTGAGTGCGTCATAAAGAGTGGTTCCGTCACCCTTAACTTGGCTCTTTAGGTGAGCAATGATTTGATCGTTGGTCATTGCTGAAATATCAAATTCACTACCATCCTTGCCTACGAAAGGTGTCTTTGCAACCATCATAACTGATACACCTGCATAGTCACTCTTGGTGGTGCCGGTGAGGTTGTAGGTGTATGATACACCAATTTGACCATCAGCTGTGAATGTGTTGCCTTCCTTGGTGTTGTATGCATAGATGTCTTTTGCAAGGTCAGTAAAGTTACCTACCCAGCTGTTGTCATCCTTGTCTGCTGTAATGAGATAACCCCAGTTTGCATTGAATGAACCTGCATCATCACAATATGAGTATAGGTACTTTTCGAAGAGTTCCTTTGCTTCGTCATACTTGTCTTCTGCATATAGTGCAGAAAGTTCTGATTGCATTCTTGCGATAACATCAGCGATAACTTCTTCGCTTTCTGCATATGCGATTGATGGGCAGATTGCATCTTCTTCAGACTTGGTGCAGGTTGCGCCTTCTTCCTTGAGCTCGTGGAGTGGACAATCAAAATCTACATCATAGTCGGGGTTAGATGCGATAACCTTTTCGGTTTCCATGAAGTACTTGCATGCTTCTTCAACTGCATCTTCGTCATTTCTTAAATCCTCAAGGAATGCAACGATGTTTGCGTCAAACTTGAAGAGAACTTGCTTTACAAAGAAATATTCGTCAATATCAACTACTGCTGGATGATAGTATAGAGTATCCATACCAGTGCCGGTTGATGTGATGGTTGAAATAAATGCATCTTTGTTTTCATCAGAAGTGTTGCCGTGATAGGTGTTCTTTTGGTTGTTGTATAGATACTTGAATTCTTCTACGATTTCAGCATCAAGGTCAGTTCTTGCACTAAAGCTTGCTTCTGCGCCCTTGTAAAGTTCTTCTTGAAGCACAGTAACTGCCATAGCATCAAATTGGCTCTTGTAGTAGTATGCCATATCACGATTGTTGTTCTTCATGTTTTCGATGAGAACGCGATATGCTTCGATTAGGTACTTGTCGCCACCTTCTGCAACGAGCTTGTCATATTCCTTTTGAACATCACGGATTTGTGCAACAGCCTTAACTGCATCTGGAATATCAGCATCAAGTGCGTATCTATCAACCTTAACTTCGTCAATGGTTACCTTGGTGTAATCGGTTTCTTCTTCCTCTTCTGCCTTTACATCACGAGGATATACAAGAGTGTAGTCATAAACATAGGTGTGTTCGGTTTCTACTTCTTCATCACCATTGGTTTCTACTTCGGTGAACTTTACGGTGAAGTTCTTGTCTTCGGTGCGTTCGGTGTAGTTTTCGGTTTCAGCAGAGCTGAATGCTACTGAATAGCCTTCGGATGGAACTACGAACTCTGCGCTTTCGGAGCCGTCTTCATAGATAACCTTTGCTACAATCTTGCTGAGGTCGAGCTCTGCGCCAACCAAACATTCCTTGTCTTCGCCAAAGAACTTGTCAAGATAAGCAAGAGTTGCATCGGTAAGAACGATTTCCTCTACATCTTGTGATGAAATCTTGTTGTATGCGCGAGTCCATTCTTCTGCCTTTGCGTTTTCGGCATTGGTTTCAAGTGAAGTATCAATGGAGTCGTTTACAGCAAAGATAGCTGCATATCTTTCTGCATAGGTGAGAACATCTTCTGCCTTAACCTTTGCGCCCTTGCCAAACAATGCGTTTACACGAGCTTGAGAGGTTTTGTCTGCGCTGGTAAGATATCCCATTGCATCAGCAAGCAAATATGCTGATTGAATCTTGCCTTGAATACATAGGTCGAGAGCTTCGCCTACACTCAAGCCATAGTAATTAACATAGCTGTACAAACGAGAGCTACCATTGCAGTAATCAAGAATTTCGTTGTAGCTAACAGTTAGGGTAATACCGTTTGGATGCTTTACGGTAACATAGGTTTCGTTAGCTGTACGATAATCATTTTCTTGGAAGAAACTACATCCAACAAGCATGGATGCGATCATTGCTACTACCAATGCAAATGCAAAAATGGTAAAAAGTCTTCTTTTCATTATTAAGGTTTACTCCTTAAATTCTTTATAATTATAAATTCAACTGACATTATACATTATCTAAAACTAAATTACAAGAAAATATAGGTAAATTTTATGTGAACATATTTTTAACCACAAGATGTAGCGGTCACAAGGAAGTTTCGTAGCAAGGCAATACGCTGTTCGACGGTTTTTTTGCGATTGTCAAAGATAATCATGGGTGGATTGGATGGAGAAAGTATACTCTCCTTGCTAAACTCGGATATCGCTTTGAAGATACCTTCCTTGCCATACAACGAGCTATCGTCAAAGTGGAGTCCCATGCCTTGGTCGGTGGCAACAACTTTGGTTACACCTATCTTGCGAGCAAGATTTTTGATTAAGCCAACATTGATGAGATTGTTTACACTCCTTGGCAAAACACCATAAATATCCTTCATTTCCTTGATGAAATCTTCAAAATCGCCGTATGTGGTAAGACTTGCCATACGCTTATAAAACTCAACTCTCTTTGCGCTTTCCTTGATGTAATCTTTGGGAAGTGCCATATCGCCAGAAATGTTGACTTCTATTTCCTTTTCCTTGATGGTGGGCTTGCCTTGTACTTCGTCAACACACTCTTTGAGCAGTTTGCAGTACATATCATAGCCAACCTTTTCCATGTTGCCGTGTTGCTCTTTGCCCAAAATGTTGCCAGCTCCCCTGATTTCAAGGTCTTGCATTGCAATCTTGAATCCACTACCAAGCTCGGTGTAACGGAAGAGTGCATCAAGGCGTTTTTCGGCATTTTCGGTAAGAACTTTACCCTCTCTAACGGTAAAATATGCATATGCCAAAGTGTTGGAACGACCAACTCTACCACGGATTTGATATAGTTCGGCAAGTCCCAATCTATCAGAATCAATGACAATAAGGGTGTTGGCATCAGGAATATCAATGCCGTTTTCAATTATCGTAGTTGCAATGAGAACATCGGCTTCTTTGTC
The DNA here is from genome assembly GCA_017533505.1 of Clostridia bacterium. GTDB lineage: Bacteria > Bacillota > Clostridia > Christensenellales > DTU072 > Stercoripulliclostridium_A. The sequence goes on from JAFXIB010000098.1 coordinate 8,982, forward strand.
ATAGAACTCTTTGAGCCTCTTTGCAAGCATACCTTCTTCCATTTGACCGTGAACATAGCTAACACGAATATCTCCACCAAGTAGGTCTTGGATGTCTGCGTGGAAGCGCTCTATCGTTTGCACTCTGTTGTAAAGTATGAATACTTGGCCACCACGAGAAATCTCTCTTATGCAAGCATCTTTTATGAGAGCGTCGGAGCACTCCACAACATAAGTTTCAACAGGAAGTCTGTTTTTAGGAGGTGTTTCCAAAGTGGAAATATCCCTTATGCCACTCATCGCCATATGCAAAGTGCGTGGTATGGGCGTTGCAGAAAGAGAAAGTACATTGACATCGTTTTTGAGCACTTTTATCTTCTCTTTATGCTCAACACCAAAGCGCTGTTCTTCGTCTAAAACAAGCAAGCCAAGATCGTGGAATGTTACATCTTTTGCAAGAATTCTGTGTGTTGCAACAACAACACTTGTTTCGCCACTTTCTATGCGTTTTAGCGCACTCTTAATTTCACTTTGGGATACGAAACGCGATAGCATATCAATCTTTATGCCAAATGGTTTGAAGCGCTCAAGCAAGGTGTTGTAGTGCTGTTGACAAAGTATTGTTGTAGGGGACAAAAACACTGCTTGCTTGCCTTCAATGATAGTTTTGAAGATGGCACGAATGGCAACTTCCGTCTTACCAAAACCAACATCGCCACAAAGGAGCCTGTCCATAATTTTGCCCCTTTCCATATCCTCTTTGATTTCGCTTATAGCAATGAGTTGGTCGTCGGTTTCTTCATATGGGAAACTGTCTTCCAGCTCTTGTTGCCATGGGGTGTCTGGAGAGTATCGATATCCCTTTTGGCGCAATCTCTTCTCATAGAGTTGGACAAGGTCAAATGCCATTTCTCTGACAGATGCCTTTACCCTTTGCTTTACCCTATCAAATTCCTTGCCACCAATCTTGTGCAAAGCTGGAGTGCCACCACCTGTGTACTTGTCCACCTCATCCATTTTGTCAACGGGTAGATAGAGCTTGTCACCACCACGATAGAGTATGCAGAAGTAATCCTTTACACCCATAGATGTGGTAAGGGTAACAAGACCTTCGGACAAGCCTATGCCGTGCTTTTCGTGTACAACATAGTCACCCTTTTCGGGCATAACAAATGCTTGACGCTTGCGTGAAGCTGACTTCCTTCTAACTTCCGATTTCTTGATAATATCGTCAGTACCAATGAGCGTCAACTTTGCACTTGGACAGCTAAAGCCCCTTGATACTCTTTCAGGGATAAGCAAAACGGGATAATTGTCTTCGGTATCAGTTGTAATATGAACAGCTATTTCATTATCCCTAAAAAACTCTTGCATGGTTTTGCAAGTGCCTTCACTACCACAATAAATCAGCACTTGAGTACCACTAACAGTAGCCACACGAACATCATTAGCAAGCGCTTGATAGTTGGTGCTATATTTGGGGAGTGCAAGTGACTTTACATTAAAAATTGCTTGTGGCTCAAAGATGGGGTTAGATGAGGTAATTTGTTGGAAAGCAAGAATGGTCCTTTGATTGATGGCATCCAAAACTTCATCCCGTTGCATAAGGGAGTCGGCGTGCTTATCCAAAGCTTCGTCTGCTTCTATGAAGGACTTAACGCGAGTGAGATGTGCATTGCGTTGAAGCTTGATTTTGTCGTCAATGGTTTTGGGCTCATCAAGAATGACGACAGCGTCTTCAGGGAGATAATCAAGGAGAGATGAAAGCTCTTCCTTTATGAATGGAATAATCCAAGTAAGGGAAGGGTCAGAGGGGTTTGAATCCAAACGCGCAAGCACAGAGTCTATGATTTCAGAGGCTCTCTTGCGTGACTTCTTGCGAACAGATGTTAGTTTTTTGTATACTTCTTCTGCCGTTCTTTGGGATACTAATATGTCGGATTTGGGAGCAATAATTAGCTCTTCTATCTCTCTAACAGAAAGCATGGTGTCTGGCGCAAAAGTGCGCATAGACTCAATTTCGTCACCAAAAAACTCCAGCCTTGTGGGAAGCTCGGATCCAGCTACCCACACATCAAAAACATCGCCACGCCTACTGAACTCGCCACTTGCAAGCACCTGTGATGAAAGCGTATAGCCACCAAGTGTGAGCCTATCAACAAGGGCGTCAATGCTGATTTCTGCACCCTTCTTTAGATAGATTATGCTCCTATCAAAAATCTCGGGAGATGGAAAATATTGCATTAAGCCTTCAATAGAAATTACCACTCCTTTTGCCTTTCCGTATAGTATTTCGGCAAGGGCAAGTGTCCTATCTGCAATAGTTGGAGATATGTTTTGGGTGGCATTTATCAAAAGGTCATCTCGCTCTGGAATGAGCAAAATCTTGCCGTCAGAATAATCGTTAAGTATCTCTACTGCTTGTCTTGCCGACATTCTGTCCGGTGTTACATACACGAAGAAGTGCCCCACTTGAGAAGCGAGGTGGTATCTTGCATTTTGTGATGCATAGAAAACAGCACTTGACTCTTTACGCTCAAGCGCCCTATTTAGATTTTGGTAAACTTTCCCCAATCGGCTTAGGGAAAGTTTGGCAGGTAACATTATAGGTTAATCCTTATTTCTACCTTGTCGGTTGGTTTTACTCCACTAATAATAACGGTGTTTTCGCCCGTTTGTACTTCGGCCTTTTGACCATTTACAAGCACTTCATACTCGTCAATGTCGTACTCAAAGCAAATGGTATATGTGCGCTCGCTTGGTACCAAGCTGATGTCGCCTTCTGCTGGATTGATGGTAAATACATTGTCCTTGAGAGCCATCTTTGTGAACACTCCCTTGCCATCAATGTAGTCGGTGCTTTCTCCATCATCTTCGTACAAAGTATATTCCCCGTTGCCTACATTGTAAACACTGATTACCATGCTATCGGGGTTGCCACTAAAGTTACCTTCCGTTTCGGCATATGGCATGATTGCGCCAGCCTTTGCGTAAACTGGAATGGACTTTTTGTCCCTTGATACTTCGTGATAACCACCACCAAGTACTTCGCCTGTGAAAATATCAGTCCAAATTCCTTCTGGTAGCCAAATGGTGCGCTTGCTTATGCCATCTTTGTTCCACTTTGATGTGATGGGACATACCATAAGGTTTTCGCCAAACATATATTGGTTTTTGGCCTTGTATGCTTCTTCCACATCGGTATAATCGTAGTAAAGCGGTTTGCAGATTGGAACAGAGTGTTTGTAGTTGTTGTAGTATGCTGTATAAATATATGGTATCAAGGAGTGACGATAGCGAAGCGCTTGAACAGCTTCTTCTTCAACGGTCTTGTGATTCCAAGGCTCCTTGCTCATAACCTTGTTGTTGCTGTGCAATCTCATAACTGGAGTGAATACGCCAAATTGTACCCAGCGAAGATATAGCTCGTCATTTTCGGCATTGCCCATATGGTGTCCACCGATGTCGTGCGACCAATGAGTATAGCCAATGTTGGATGCATTATAGGTGAAGTATGGTTGGAAGTCAAGAGATTTCCAAGCTATGCTAACATCTCCACTGAACCCCAAGGGATAACGATGTGAGCCAACACCTGCATATCTCGAAAGAATGAGTGGGCGCTTGCCATTTGCAGCATTATCCAATGTGTGATAGTGGTTGCATGCCCATAGTGGATCAAGACCTGGGAGCTTCGACCACTTGCCTTGTTGCCAATCTATCCACCAAAAATCTACACCATCTCTTTCATAAGGTTTATGGAGAACCTTGAAATATGCATTCAAGAATTTTGGATCGGTGCAGTCAAACCTAACAGGATCACCGTTTGCTGGCACATCCATTGCTTTGCACATATCTTCATATTGGTCTTCAAAACTTCTTACACCACTTGCTGGGTGAAGGTTGATGGTGATACGAAGATTCTTTTCCTTGAGTTCTTTTAGAAATGCTTTGTAGTCTGGGAAAAGATCGGTGTTCCAGCTGTAACCAGTCCAGCCACGCTGACAGATATAACTATCCTTAAAATTGGTGTATCCAAACTTCTTTGCAACATCTACCCAGTGCCAATCCATATCGATGGTTGCAACGGTAAATGGGATTTCCTTTTCGATAAACTTGTTCATCAAGTCAAGATACTCTTGTTGTGAGTACTTGCGATAGCGAGACCACCAGTTACCAAGAGCATATCTTGGCACCATTGGTGGTGCGCCTGTGATTTTGTAGAACAAATCCAACACCCTTTGTGGGTCCTTTGATGCAAAGCAGTAAATATCCTTTTCGGGATGACGGGGTTTGCACTCTCCATCGGTAGCAAGGATAAGAGATTTATCTTCAAAAACAGCAACACCATTTTTGCCAATTACACCAAGGTCCAATGGTACAGCACCCCTTGACATATCAAGGGTGCGATAGGTTCCCTTGAGATTGTCCTTGTTGTTGGCCTTGATGTGCTTGCCATCAAGCACAACATAATCAATCCTTTGCTTTTTGCGATTGATGAAGTATGATGCCTTTTGGGTTTTGACTTCTATGTGCTTATCGTGGAAATGTAGGCTGAACTCCGATGTGCCAAGGTCGCGATACCAAACAGATTGTGTGGCTTCGTCAACAAAGCTTGACATGGGGTCAAACTCCACTCTAACAAGCTCTGGAGCAATTACCGTAATACGAATATTGCCGGTAATATATTCTTGGTTTGGGTTGCCTTTTCCGTTTGTCTTGGCGACCAAATGAGCATCTAACCTTGTTTCCATACTAAATCTCCCTGTATTCGTTTCTATATATTCCACCACCAAGGGCTTCACTCAAAAAGTTGTAGAGATATTCCATAACAGATATCCCAGCAAGGCTCTTTCTGTCAAGGTGGAAGTTGTGATAGCACCTTTCGTAAACAGCCCTAAACTGCCAACAATGCACTCCGTTTTGCATGAGTGCGTTTGCCATGGTTTCCCCTTGTTCTGGCAAAAACTCGTCGTACATACTGTATGCAATAAAGCATGGTGGATAGTCTTCGGTAACAAGATGTGTTACGCTCATATCACCAAGCTTGTTTGAAATTGCCCTATCAGTTGCGTGCTTCAAATCAACCTTGAAAAACTTTTTCAAAAGATGGTATTGTGTGGAGTAATATTGGTTTTCCTTGGCGTGCTTGATGATATCATACAAGCCACTAAACCCTACAACACCCATAACTCTCATATCGTAGCTTGGAGCAACCGATGCAAGTGTGCTTGCAATATAAGCTCCTATTCCGTCTCCTACAAACACAACCTTATCCATATCAAGCGCCAAACTGCGATGGCAATCTTTGAGATAGGCAAGTAGCTTTTCGCACTCCTTTAAGCACTCCTTTGCACCAAGATTGGTTTCGCCACGATACTCAACATTGAGTACAGCTACATCAAGATTTGATGCAAGCCAAACACAAAAGGCACGCCTGATATTCTTTTTTCTACCAACCACGCCACCACCATGGAAGTTGATGATAATAGGTAGCACCCTTTCAGATTTTCTGTATAGCGAAAAGGTCTGGAGCTTTCTTTCTCCATACCTAATATTCCTTTCGACAGCAACACCATCGTATTTGATGCCACGGTTAGCGTTTTTCTCCCGCTGTGACATATAAGTTTTTACCAGTCTATCTCTAACGCTCATATATAGTATTTTAGCATATTACTCGCGCACGCGCAATAGTGTTTACGCTTTGTTTTGCGCTAACAGTTTATTAAGTAATCCGTTAGACAAGCCTAATCTCTACTTTATTAATGCCATTTACATACTCGCCATTTTGGTAGTAGAGTTCCCCATTAAGGGTAACTATGCCACTTTGAGGAACATGCACAACAGCAGTCGTTCCACTTGGCAAAGTAAGATTTATCATTTGATTGCCGTTTGACTTTTGATAGTCAACTTTTATCAGTCCCTTTACGCTTGGAACCGTGCAGTTTAGGCTATCATACAGGTCATATTGGGGTGCTATTTTGACAACTTCGTAACCAGCCTCAAGTGGTGTAATACCAGCAATATGCTTGCTCATTATTACAAGTGGACCTCCACTCCATGCGTGATTCATGGTGCCTTGCCAAGAGTTCCAAAACTCCCATAGTGTGGAGTAATTGGTGTTCACCATGTCCTCGTATCTATCCTTAATTCTATCAACAGCTTCTTGATATTTGCCCATCTTTGCAAGAGCTTCCAACACATAATACTCCATGTATGGGCTTGCGTTTTGGGTGGATTTTAGCACTTCCAAAATGGTTGAGTATTCGCTTTCCTCGGCAAGGCCTGCTAAAACTGCAAGTGCGTTTGCTCTGTCGTCTGGCTTCTTGGCATCCTTGCTCTTGTAACCATCTTCCGTCCAAAGAGCTTTGTATCCAGCTTTGATTGCTGTCTTTCTTGTGGTGATAAAGTCAAGGTCATCTCCTACACCTATCACTTTTGCCATTTCTTCTACACTTGTAAGCGCATAGTAAACCCACGCGTTTTCTATCGCTGTCATATCTGCCTTGTTGCCCCAGTCCGACCAATCCCATGAGCCTTCGCGATGTACAACAAGATTGTTTTCACCCATTTCCCAAAGCTTTAGATAGTCGATAGACGCAGAATAAACTTTCTCTAAAAATGCTTTGTCCCCTGTATATTGATAATAGGTAAGGAAACCAACTATCCCAGCAAGTTGCTGTACAGGAAGTTCAAAATAGTCGCCACTTATTGGCACTACCGTTTGAAGAATCTTTGTATCATCAATGTGAGCAAGCATTGATTCCACTCCCTTTTGGTAGAGTAAATAGGAGTTGCTGTCCATTGAGTACATTGTCATTATCATTTCGTTTGTGGCGTCGCCCCACCATTGAGCTCTCTCGCGGTCGGGACAATCCATATAATTATCACGCATTGTAACATATAGGGTGCGCAAGGACTTTTGCCACAAAGTGTTCATGAACTCATCATCACACTTAAAATTACCTGCAAAAGCACTATCATATCCCGTTTCGCGATACTTTAAGGATATAATAGTAACTCCCTTTGGTATCTTGTATGTAACATGCTCACCATTCATCCAACCCAATGCTTCAAACTCTTGAACTCCATCTTTGGTGATGTATGTGGTGGATACTGCACCTGTTATCTCGGTGTTTTCGGTAGTTATGCGTATCTTTTTGCCAGCTGGAGCTACCACTTTGAGATAGGGAGTAAACTGCGCATTGTAGGGTATATCTACGGTGATTTTTTCGCCAACAAGCTTGGTTACTGTGTGGTTTTCGTACTCTTTTGAGTTCTCGTAATCCTTTAAGCCATAGTCCTTGAGTAGTGGTATGCCACGAGAATATAGCTTTCCGTACGCGCCAGTACCACCGACTCCATACTCGGTTGCCCCCTCCCAAGAAGATATGTCGTATGAAAGGCTTGTCCAGTCACCAATGTCTTCCCTCGCATCATAATATATGCTGTACTCTGGCACTCTATAATTGGGCTGATTAAATAGATAATCAATGTATGCGCTGTGCTTTTTCACCTTCCAAGTGCTGTCAGAAAATATGCTAATACCTTCGCCTATTGCTTCAAAAATAAAGCCACCTTGCCCACTGCTTGAGTAAGAATAATTCTTTTCGCTACCCCAAAACCATGCAAGAGCACAAATGGAGTTTTCGCCCTCGGTTAGGTATGGTGCAATATCTATGGAATCAAAATATCCACCAATCTCTGCGCGCTTTACACTGCCTTCAAACACAACATTTTGTCCGTTGATATATAACCAATACTTGGAGTCTGCTGAAATATGTGCTATTAGACTGCTTGGCACACTATCGATGCTAACCTTTTTGGCAAAGCACATCCATGTGTTTTGCTCGGTAAGGTTTTCCTTGTTCCATATCCACTTTGCTTGCCAATCAGTTTTTTCTTCTGTTTGGAGAGCTTGATACTCTAAAATACTTTCTGGAATAACATAATCATTGCTAAATGGAACCATCTCCGAACTACCCCACGAAAAAATGGAAGTCAAAAATGCTATTGCTATATAAATGTAAGAGACTATCGTCGCCAAAAAGCGCATATAAACCTCCATACGGACAACTTATAAATCTATTATGATTATTTTATCATAATAGGAGTGTAAATTCAAGTAAGGGTTTAACTCTATAATAGAATTGATGAACAACAAAAAAGCACACATTTCTGTGTGCCTTTTTATATAATGCTTTGGTTATTTCTTCTTGTCATTTTTGAATACGACTCCACCAACAAGGAAACTTGATATGCTACCAAATGTAAGCAATGTGCCAAGTTGTCCAATAAGGTCAGTAACAAATGGCTTGCCAGCTTCCTCATGCCATGTTAAGGTCAAACCATCGTCTGTTACATAGTGGAAAACATAGTAATTGATGGCAAAAACCACCAATGCCATAATCAAAAATATTACACCAAGTTTGAATAGTCTTTTTCTTGTATTCATATTGTCTCCTTATCATATTAAAGTAAGTAGCAACGCCCACTCACCTTTTAGCAATTCTTTATTAGCCCTATTATACCACAACTTTTGTTAAAAATAAATAAAAACCATTATACTTATCTATGGCTTGATGAACTTTGATGGAGTGGTACAAAATAAAAAACCTCCCGACGGGACTTTACTTAATTGTAAATGACCGAATGTGGTTTTTGGTCGAAATTAGTCTAAATTTGTTGCTTTTTATAGTATTTGCGCAGAGAGTTTTAGAATTTAAGTAATAAAAAAACACCCTGCAGTTAGTTTGCAGAGTGCTTAAAATTATTTTTTATTTATCTTGTTTTTTTTTTGTTATAAAATTTAATATACCTAAAGCAAAAAGCTTTTGTAACTTTCGCTCAAATCTATTTTGTTTTATAACAATAACTGTAACTTTACGATTCCAATCTGAACTTTTTTTACGAAAACGGCCGGAAATAGAAAAAAGATCGAATTTAATCGACCTTTTAATATATAAAATCATATAGTTGTTTCTTTATTATTCATATGAACAGATTTAGATTGTTTGGAAGCGTGAGAGAAACCAGTACCTTCTTCAAGATATTGGTAGTTCGATAATTTCATTCTAATAGCCCTCTTGCTGCGATTATGATATCCATGTTCATTAAATATTTGAAGTAGCTTAGAAATATTTTTAAAACTGTTTTTTCCATGTATTGATTTTGTAATATTACAATAACGGTTCTTACTCGTTATTCTTTGGCCTTAACAATATCCAAAGGCTTATATGCTCTAAGTTTTAAGAATGGAAGAATGAAGGATAGGAACACTATGATTACAACAAGGATGCTGTTGCGGATAAGGTCAAGGTAGTTAACAAACAAAACGTCAAGATCCATCATAAAGTCGTTGGGTGCAAGCTCTATAAGCGAGGTGATTAAGACGTCGTTTGCAAAACCCGTAAGGAGCAAAGAGCCTACCATATAAAATAGATTAATTACGATTACAGCTACAACGATTTGTACGCCGAACATAATGGTTAGCTCATAGTTGCGTGCGCCGAGGGCTTTTAATATGCCTATTTCGTATTTCCTTTCCTTGACAAGGCGCATGCCATAGTTAACCAAGATAAGCAAGGCGCAAGCACAAAGGCCTATTAGAATTAGGTTGAAGAAGTCGCTAAATACGTCAACGGCTTTGGTAAGAGTCGTTAGTGCAACAGCTGTTATAGAGTTTAGTATAAAGCCACTTTCGGCTGCAACGTCGCTAATTAACGCAACGTTTGAAACGTCATCAAAATACAAAGCGGACGTAAAGGTATTTATTTGCATAAGCTCGGTGAAGGCACCTGCTCCGATATATGAGGTGGCGCCATCTATAAGGCGCACGATTTTAAGCTTTTTGCTACATACAACCTGCGTCCTATTTAAATCGTAGTGATAATAATACTTAAGTTCGATTTCTTCGGGAACAAACTCGGACAAATTACCGACGCCGTAGTTAGCGTTAAATATGGTGTTGTACTGAAGATAGCTCATATAAATTTCATCATCGTTTATAGCGTAACTACTCCTCAAATCGCCGTGCTCAAAGTATATACTGTTCTCGTACCCCTTGTCGCCTTTAACCAACAAAGAGTTTCGTATAGGCACCCAAGTCCTATCGTTTGAGTCAACAAAGTCTTCTTTAAAGTTAGGATTGAAAGAATAGCTGATCGCAAGGTATTGTACAACTTCATCATAAAAAGCGCGATAATCCTCGCTTGCGACAAGCTCTTTTAATTCTTCTTTTGTGAGGTCGACGTTGGCTAATTTATCGATTATGTATTTATGCTTTTGCTTATAGCCGGTGTTTATTATGCCGTTTACGTGGGCATAAAAGTTCATATCCGAGCTCTTGTGTGGGCCAAGTAAATCCTCGTATTTACTAAAGTGAGGGTTGCCCTTGTAGTACAGTATCGCATCCGCGCTGTAATCGGTTATGTAAATACCACTGTTTTTAATCGTATCGGCAAGAGCCAAATACTCTAAACCATTAAAGGTTTTTTTTACGTAATCTTCCGTGGTGACTAACGTACCCCTCGTGCCGTAATAGAATACGTTGTTGCTTGGGGTAACGTTATACATATGGTTTGATGCAAGCGTTTGCACCGGCCCGTAATCCAATACGACGTTTACAAGCTCATATATGCTCTCATCATATCCCGCTTGGGTAAATCTCGCAATATCCTCTTTACCAACGGGGATTAGATGATTTTTGCTCACGGTGTAATCGGCGCCTATAACGTCGTTTTTATATAGGGAAATGGAATTTAGGTTGAGTTCATCGAGTTCTTTTTTTATGGTTTTGCTGGAGTCGAAATTAACTATCAGTTGGCTTAAACCAAGTATCATTATCAAGCCGGCAACCACTAACGAATGAAGACAAAGCCTAAACGCATCCTTTTTTAAAAACTTTAAAGCTAAAGTCATTATGCTTTTAAACGAAAGGTGTTTATCACTTATGCTAACTGTAATTTTTTCTTCAAATTCGCGCGCTGAGTTTTCGATAAAAATATCGTTGGTTTGGGTTATCCTTTTTACTTTGCCTGATGCCAAGTACTTGTCTATGAGAGCTTTATCCCTTTCGTCAAACTCTTTGTATGCGGGAATAAACAACTCCTCTTCCACAAGCGTTGCGTTATATAAATAATTAGGATTGCGCGCAAGATCGTTTATAACTTTGCCCGCCGAAAGCTCGATTATCCTATCTGCGTATTCTCTTGCATCTACAAGATTATGGGAAACAATCAGCACCAACGTTTCTTTTGAGAGCTCTTTAAGTAGCGTTAAAATTTGAGAGGTGGTCTTGCTATCAAGATTGCCGGTGGGCTCATCGGCTAATATGATGCGCGGTTTTTTTATAATGGCACGAGCGATAGCAACACGTTGCTTTTCGCCACCCGATAGCTCATTAGGATATCTGTTTTCATAACCGGCAAGGCCAACTTTTTCTAAAATTGCGGCTATTTTTCCCTCGTCGTTTTGTTGTTGAAGGTCAAGGCTAACCTTGATATTTTCATAAATGGTAAGCTCGTCAATCAAATGAAAGTCTTGGAAGACGTACCCTATCATGGAGTTACGATAGTTAACAAAATCCTTTTCTTTAAAGCTCGAAAAGGCGTTGCCGTTAACAAAAACGTCGCCCGATGTAAGATTATCAAGTCCGCCGATTATGCTGAGCAAAGTAGTCTTACCACTACCGCTTTTACCTATAATAAAAACAAAGCCCTTATCCGGCACGGAAAAAGAGACGTTATCCAAAGCTACACAATGGTCTTTTTTCTTGCTTTTATATATTTTGGTAAGATTTGTTACTTTTATCATAGGTCTACCTCTTAACAAGCATAACATAGATGCCACTTTTTTGCAAACAAAACACCGAGCATTAACCTTCCCAAAAAGATTTGGTTTTGTTAAGTTATTCGCTAAAATAACTCGTGATAGGATAAATATTGTTTGAATTAGCAAGTTCTTAAATTAGCTTTAGGTAAGAAGAGTTAGTTTAGATGAAAAGCGACACAAAATTAAAAAACCTCCCGACGGGACTTTACTAATCGTAAACGACCGAGGGAGGTTTTATTTTGTTATGCTATTCGCTAAAATAACTCTTCTTACTCACCTTTGAAGGGAAGAAGTGCCATAATACGAGCTCTCTTGATTGCTGTTGCAAGTGCTCTTTGGTGCTTTACGCAAACACCACTCATTCTTCTTGGAAGAATCTTGCCTTTTTCAGCAATGTAACGAGGACGCTTTTCGCCATCCTTGTAGCTGCGTTCTGATGACTTTTCGATTTCTTTTGCAAGAGCAATGTAATCGATTTCGTCAACCTTGTTTACGCAGAAGGGACATACTTTCTTTTTTGGTGCACGCTTACCTGCAGGTCTTGCGGGTCTTGCATCTTTCTTTTCCATATTTATTACTCCTTAAAATCAATAATTAGAAGGGAAGATCGTCTTCGTTTGATACGGGACGAGCGTCTTCCACTCTGGGTGCTCTCCTGGTTTCGCGAACTTCGGGAATTTCGGGAAGATCGTCTGAACCATCATTACGAGTGGAGAGGAATTGTACTTCGTCTGCAACGATTTCGGTAACATATCTTCTTACACCATCACGGTCATCATAGGTGCGAGTTTGGATTGATCCACTTACGCCAACCTTTGAGCCCTTCTTGAGGTGCTTACCACAGTTTTCTGCTTGGTTTCTCCAGCATACTACGGGTAGGAAGTCTGTTTGCTTGTCACCGTTTTGGCTTGAATATGAGCGGTTTACGGCAACAGTAAATCTGCAAACGCAAATGTTTGAAGGTGTGTAGGATTGTTCTGGGTCTTTGGTAAGATTGCCGATAAGAATAACTTTGTTCATAACACCCTCCGAATTAGAATTGCTTTGTGATCATTTGACGAACAACGTTTTCGTTGATTCTCATCTGTCTGTCAAGCTCTGCAGGAACGGTAGCTGCTGCTTCGAATTGAACGAGTACATAGTAGCCTTCGGTCTTGTAGTTGATTGGGTATGCATACTTGCGGGTACCCCACTTATCAACCATTGATACAGAACCGCCAAGACTTTCGATAAGATCAGTATACTTGGTGATAACTGCTTCTTTAGCCTCGTCTTCAATACCGTTTTCGATGATAAATAACATTTGGTATTTGTTCATATTTTTTACCTCCTTTTGGACTTATGGCTCTGCTTTATGCAGAACAAGGATTTACAGTTTCCTGTAAAATGCTTTAATATTATATATATTAAATTGTGACTTGTAAAGCAAAAAAACATAATAATTGCAGATATTTTTCAAAATTTTAATAAAAAATGTGTTGACAAGTACCCCCAGGGGGTATATATTAGTGGTGTACAAGATACCCCGTGGGGGTATATGGAGGTATTTATGAAAGATGATATGCATGCTTACGGCAAAGATTGTATAACAAGACTCAATCGCATTGATGGACAAATCAAGGGTATAACCAAGATGATAGAAAACGGCGAAGATTGTGAAAAGGTGTTGTTGCAACTTTATGCTTGCACTTGCGCGCTCAAAAAGACTTCAAACATAATTTTGAAGAGTCATCTTAACACTTGCGTTAAAGAGTCCGTCGAAAGAGGCGAAGAAGATGTCATGTCTTCATTCACCAAAATTTTGGAAAAGTTCATGTAGGAGTATAAACATGGAAAACAGAGATTGTTGCTCTCAAAATATAGATAATAGTATCCCAAACGATGATATTTGCCATTTAGATGGTTGCTCCAATGAGCACCACGACCATCACGACCACGATGACGATGGCGCTGTTGGTAGCTCTTGCTGTGGCATAGATATGGGGGAAGAAAGCCATATGTCTTGCTGTGGTGTTGACCTTGGTGGAAGCACAAAAAAAGGCAGGCTTTCTAAATATTGGATATATCTCATTGTATCCTTACCTATCCTAATAGCAAGCTTTTTGCTATCACACTTTGATGTATATCACGCATATCCCTGGACCTCAATTTTTGACCCAGCATGGGTGGTTGTTGCTCTTTGTGGCTTGCCCATCTATCGTGGTGCTATCAAAAATCTAAAGCGCAAAAAGATTACTGCTGCCCTACTCATCAGCATTGCAATGACAGCTTCGCTCATCATGGGCATAATGCTCGCCTTTGGCGTAGGCACTTCCCATGGACACGGAAGTTATATCTTTGCCGCTGGTGAAATAGCATTCCTTATGACTCTCGGTCAACAAATAGAAGGCGTTACCAGCAAAAAATCTCGTAGTGCTGTAAAAGCTCTCATCGATATGACCCCTGTGCTTGCAACCCTCAAAACCGATGACGGGTATGTTGATGTAAATGTTGATACTATTAATGTTGGCGATATACTACTCACTCGTCCACATGAAATCATTGCTCTTGACGGCATAGTTGTTGCTGGCGAAGGTGAGGTTGACACATCTTCCATAACAGGCGAATATGCTCCAATGGAAGTAAAGGTTGGTGACAAGGTATATGCCGGAACAAAGAACTTGAGCTCCGCTCTCGAAATTCAAGCAATAAGCAAAAATACCGAAACCACCCTATCAAAACTGATTGCCTATGTCAAACAAGCAGAAAAGAAAAAGGCTCCTTTTGTTCGCCTCGCTGACAAATGGGCAAGCTACCTTGTACCAAGCACTTGCGTGTTGAGTGTTGTAGTATTCTTCATTGCTTTGTTTGGCTTTGGAGTTGGTGTATTGAACGCTGTACAAAGAGCCATAACCGTACTTATCGTTGTATGCCCATGCGCCATGACTCTTGCTACACCAATTGCTGTTGCTGCAGGTATTGGTAACGCAAGCAAAAAGGGTGTGCTTGTTAAGAGTGGCGTTGCCTTTGAAGCACTATCTAAAATAGATGTTGTTTGCTTGGATAAGACCGGCACTTTGACCGAAGGCAAGCCTATGGTAGAAGAAGTTATCCCATATGGAATAGAAAAGGAAGAGCTACTATATCTTTCTGCAAGCGCAGAAAGTCAATCCGAACACCTAATTGGTAAAGCCATTGTCAATGCTTTTGACGGAGCCCTTTCCGAGCCTACCCAAACCGAAAGCCAAATTGGTGTTGGCATAAAGTCTGTTGTTGACGGAAAGGTCGTAGAAGTTGTAAAGCTACAAAGCAAGCTCGACCTTATCCCAAAAAGCGAGATAGAACGCCTTGTAAACGCCCCGGCCACCACCGTTGCTGTATTTGTTGACGGAATATATAAAGGCGCGGTTTTGGTATCTGACACAATAAGAAATGGTGCCCAAAATGCAGTTGATGCCATGAAGGCTCTCGACCTAAAACTATCCATGCTAACTGGCGACAATCACAAGAGCGCAAACAAGATTTCTTCTTCTCTTGGTCTTGATGAAACCCACGCAGGTTTGCTACCAGAGGACAAAGTAGGCATAATTGAGGGTTACAAGCAACAAGGCAAAAAGGTTCTTATGATAGGCGATGGCGTAAACGATGCACCAAGCATGGGCGTTGCCGATACATCACTTGCAATGGGCGCAATGGGCAACAGCGTTGCCATTGAAACTGCAGATATTTCTTTATTGTCAAATGACCTAAACAAAGTACCATTCCTAATAAAGCTATCACGCATAACATTCCGTTTAGTAAAGTGCAACATTATACTTTCTCTTTGCATAAGCCTAACTGCAGTGATACTTTCTACCCTCGGCATTTTAGATGCTGTTAGTGGCGCACTTGTCCACAATGCAAGCAGTGTGTATGTATGCCTTTCTGCAAGCTTACTTCTACTATATAAGGAAAGAAAAAAGTAATTAACCAATAAAAACACAACGAACTGAAAGAGTGAGCAATCACTCTTTTTTGTTTTGTAGCATATATTGGTGCGATGGAAAATTATCTTGAAAACCTTGCGCGCGCCTATAACCAAAGCCTTTATGGAAATGAAAATCCTACCTTAAATCAAATGGTGGATATCATCAACGAGCAGATATATCTTTTGTCACGACTGCCTAAAGGCAACAAAATTGTGGGCTATATTCTATCCCTCAAAGAGTGTAGCAAAAACCTTGTTTTGGACAATAAAAAACCTTCCCCAAGACATCTGCCCAAGGAAGGTGGTATTGCTAAAATATTAAGCCTACAATTGGAGCTACTAACCATTCTTGATGGTCTTGACGACTCCTTCAATAAAGTCAGAGAGTTTGAAAACCGAGCGCTCGCCCTACTTTGTTATATCGGTAAGTAGGTCTTGGAATAGCTCATCATCTGCAAGAGAAAGCTCCACAACCTTTTTGGCAAGGCGCTCAAGCTTTGCCTTTGGTCTGTTGGATGCAAGCAAGCTTGCTGCGTTTTGTGATACATTGCTTTCTATTGTATCCAAGCCACATGCCTTTGCAATGGCATTGTCCCCTACCACAAGCTTTGCTTTTGGTTCAAATCTCTTGAGAAAATATGCTACTGCTGTAACAAATATTTCGGGTGCGTTTATATTAGGTATAACGCGCGCGATAAAAAGATGGTTCTCTTCAAGATATGCAAGATAGCTGTCTTTTACAAGGAAGGTGCCTTCTGCCCTACCAAGCATTTCCATTAGGATATCGCTTCCTACAAGTGCTGTTGGTTTGGGTAAAAGCAATACTTCTTCGCTGGTCATATCAAAAAGACGGGCTTCAACTGTGTTGCAGTAGTTGTACTCTTCAATGATGCCAGTTGCCTCCGTCACCTTTTGTGGGGTGCCAGCAAGCAAAATAGTGGTTGCTTTGGCTAAACCATGCTCTTCATATAGCTCAACTGTTTCCTTTTGCGCTGTTGCGCGCAGTGCCCTAAAAGATACAGGGGTGGAAGGCAAAATTACTTCGTGTAAAATCTCGCCACCATCACACAAGCCAACAAGCGTTCTGCCCTCTTCAAATATGCAATAAGCATCGGCTTCGCTGATTTTTAGCTTTTCGGTAGCGCGTTTTTCCAAAAGACAATCTATTTCTATCTCGTCATCAATCACTTTGTCGCAAGCAAGACGAATGCCCCTTTCAAGGTCAGCCTCTGATATAAATGCCTTGTCCTTTTCGGTTATAGGGAGTGTGGGCGCAACTATTTTGCACCTTCCACACAGCCCCTTGCCTCCACAAGGAAAGATGAAGCCCTCGCTCTCAAGAAGAGTGCGAAGGCTGTCGTTTGTTGCTTTTAAAGTTAGTTTCATAGTCTTATGGGGTAACTATTGGTTGATATTTGGTGTAAGCTGAAATCCAAGTGTTTCCATTGGTTTCGATAACCTTTGTCTTTACACCATCAACTTCCTTTTCTACTTCTTTTGATGCGGTTCTTAATTCAAATGGAATTGAGATAGGAAGGGTTGAATCAGCATCGTATACATCATAGCTATCGGTGTTCTTGTTGTAAACATTGATGTTTGATGCTACATAAACAGCACATCCACCAAAGGAAGTCTTCATGCTGAGTCCCTTACCAAAGGTAATGGAGCCTTGTCCTTCTGCATACATAATGCTGAATACCTTGTTGTAGTTATCATATACGCCTTCGGTTTCGGGAGCTTGAACAATGAGCTCAATACCATCATCAACACAAAGAATAACATCGTGTCTTTCGCTAAGGCCTTTGACTCTAAAGATTTCATCAATGACTGCTGGAGTCAAAATATATGCATTGCCTTCCTTTTGGATACCAGCAATCTCACCGATGTCAACGGTGCCCTTGTATCCAAGGTGTGCCATTGCCTTTGTATAGAAGGTTGCATTATTGGCAGAAGCACCATCACAAACAAACAAGGTGGGAGCAATGGATTTCTTATCCTTTTCGGCAACACCTGTGTTTGTGAAGTCGTTGATGATTTCTTGTGGGGTACTATTGTTCTTGTAGATTCTTTCTACAAGGCTGGTTTCAGTATAAGCCTCACTTGGGTCATAACTGAATAGACCTGCCATGTTGAGAGCATAAAGTGATGTTTCGGTTACAGCATCACCAAGCTCTGTGCCGATATCTTGTACCTTGGTTGTTGGTGGAACAAGTGAAAGTACACCAACATCATGCTTATCCATAACTTGCTCCAAGGTAAGATCTTGCATTGCTTGAGAAAGTCCACTTACCTTTGTATCCGCCAAGGATTTTAGGAGTTTGGAGCTATCGTCACCAATGGTAACAACTTGACCAAGAGTTAGATCGTCAATTGCTGTTTGTAGCTTCTCTTTGTCAGCAAGGTCGTCCAAAGTAAAGTTTGCTATCTTAACCATGATGGCATGGCTTTTCTCGATGCCGTTTTCTGGGTCGTCCTCTTCGTGAATTTCAATGGCGTCACTAAGCTTCATTCCTTTGATAGCGCCGTCAAGTTCGTCAAGCTTTTTGCCTTTTAGGTATTGGAGAACCTTTGAACTATCTTTACCGATTTCAACAGCATCACCGATAGTCATGGCTTTAATCTTTGCATCAATGCTATTCTCTGCATCACTGCTATCCAAAGTGCAGTCCTTGAGGAAAATCATTACTTTTGATGACTTTTTGATGCCGTTTTCTGGGTCGTCAGCTTCGTGAATTTCAATGGCGTCACTGAGCTTCATTCCTTTGATAGCGCCGTCAAGTTCACCAATTTGTTTGTCTTGTAAGTAAACAAGTACTCCAGTGCTGTTTTCGTCAATATCAATTACTTCGCCAATTGTGCTTTCTTGGATGATACCATCCATGTTTTCAGAAACTTCTTTGATGGTCTTTTTGCCAAGCTTTTGGATAAGTGCGCTACTTGCTGGGTTTTCTTCGGTAGCTTCTTCGTCATAAACTACTTCGATGAAGCTATCAAGAGTGTTTTGGTCAAGATCGCCAAATGCTTCGCTAATAGGCTTTGCAAGGAACTCTTCGTCTTGGAAAAGTGGTAGGTCTGGAAGCTCAATTTCAAACTTGCTACTCATAACATCCATGGTTAGGTTGTCGGTGAGGGTTGCGCCAAGGTTTGAAAGGGAACTTTCGGCGATGGTGCCAGCATCAATGCCAATTGCATCACTAATGGTTGTGGATATCTTGTTGATACCAACGGTTGCTTCAATATCTTTTATGGGAGTTGTAGAAAGGTTGCCAAAAATGGAAAGTATACCCTTACCATAATCCAAAATGGAAAGATTTTCCATTTCTTCATTGAGGTCCATGCCAACACTTGAGCCGACAGTTTCTTCCACCTTCTTCATGGCGCCCTCTTTGGTAAGCAACATATAGCCGCCGCCCACAAGAGCAACAGCTATAATCAATACGCCTACAAATACGCCTACTACAAAGCCACCAAAATGTTTTAACATATGGGTTCTCCTTTAATAACTAACGCTATTTGCCAATACTACCCATCAATTCGCCAAGGTTTACGCTACTTACCAAGAAGTCGTATAGGAAGTTGTTTTCCATCAAGAACTTGGTTACAACGGTTTCGGATACAAGAGTATTGATGGTTTCCATGAATGCAAGTTGTGATAGTAGTTGTACAACTGTCAAGAGTACGAGCACGAAGAGTGCGCCTGCTGCAAGACCGAAGATACCACCAAGCATCTTGTCGAGGAAGTGAACAACATATAGACGGGAAATGATTTTTTGGAGTAGTTTGAGGATAAGTGCAATCAAAATCCTTACTACGATAAGTAGGATGATGAACATTGCAACTGTAAATACAATTGATACGATTGGTGTTGTTACGCCATCGATAAAGTCAATGGTGTTGTTTTGGTCTTGATAGTCTTCGTATTCATTGGCTTCTGCGTTTGCAACAAGTTGGTCTTCTACACTGGAGCGAAGAAGTCCTGCTACATTGATGAAGTTAAGAACGGGACTATCTTTGAAGATATCTTCAAATGGTGCCTTTACGCCATCGATTTCGTAGATAAGCTCTTTGGTTTCGCCATCGCCATCAATATCATAATAATAGATTTTTGCATATGCGTTGGGGAGCTTTTCTGCAAGAGGACTTTCGAGAGCATCTTGCAAGCTTTCGTCAAAAGATGTGCCTACGACAATAAGGTCGGTTGCAGGACCAACTGCAACAACTGATACAACAAGCACCAAAATTGTGGATACCAATCCAACACAAGTTTTGACCAATCCACGCTTGATGCCAACAGCAACCATTATAGCGATAATAGCAATCAAAACAATGTCAATAACCATTCCCATATTAATAAGCCTCCTGATGGATATACTTCGCGAGTATATACCATACTATTATGTATTTTAACATACGCGCGCATATAAGTCAAGAGCAAAAAACTGCCAATCCTGTCATAATAAACCAAGAATATTACCCACCTTTTTGGGAATATTCTAATATATGGCGATTCCGGTTATTCTTTGCATAGGCTCAACGCAGGTGATGGGCGACTCCCTCGGCCCAAAGGTCGGAGACCTTTTGCGTACAAAATATAATACCCCAGCATATGTTTATGGTGGCTCCAAAAACCCTGTCAATGGTGTCAATTATTATGATTATTATCGATTTTTGAAAAAGAAACACCCCTTGAGCTTGATTATTGCCGTAGATGCTTGTGTCGGCAACAAGGAAGATGTGGGCAAAATCAAATATTCTTTGGACGGCTTGAAGGCTGGCGAAGCACTATCCAAAAACCTGCCAAAAGTGGGTGATATAGGTGTACTCGGCGTGGTTTGCGAGCGACAAGGCGACAATCTTAAAGCTCTTATGTGCTGTTCTTACCCTTTTATTGCTAATATGAGCGAAAAAATTGCATATAATATATCGCGCTTTATAGCCATTCCGCCAAAAAAGAATATTCTTTAATTGCGCTTTAATGGTTGGTGTGTTATAATGTGATAAATATTAGATATATTGGCGTTTTTAACAGAAATTAACGCAAGAGGATAAAATGAACCCAAAACCAAACAATAAAAGAACCTTTTTGATCATTGCCATAATGGTAGTTGCTGTGCTTGTTTTGGCAATCATCTTAACAAACACCATGAAGGTAGAGCCTGAAGTGTTAAGCTACGATGCCCTTGTTGGCAAAGTTAAGGAAGGCAAAGTCGAAGCTCTTTACTTTGATGGCGATTATATCGTAAATGTTCTCTACACCAAAGACGGCGAAACATCCAACGAAGACTACGCAAAGAGAGTTGCTGACTTCAAAAATGGCAAGTACAAAGATGCAACTGCTGTAATTACCTATCGTAATAACTTTGTTCTTGCTCTTGAGAATTTGCAAAAAGACGGCGCTATCTCTGATATGCCCGAAATTTGGCTAAACGACCCAAGTGAAGGTAGTTTCTGGAGCTATGTTCCATACATCATTTCTATCGTTGGCCTAATTGGTATTGCAATTTTCTTCTTTGTAATGCTACGCAAGCAAGGTGGTGGCGGAAACGCTATGAACTTTGGCAAGACCAAATCCAAGGCTGTCGATAAGGTAAAAGTTCGCTTTACTGATGTTGCTGGTGCAGAAGAAGAAAAACAAGAACTCAAAGAAATTGTAGAATTCCTAAAGCAACCCAAAAAGTTCAAGGAAATCGGTGCAAAAATACCAAAGGGTGTTCTTTTGGTTGGCCCTCCCGGAACTGGTAAGACTTTGTTTGCAAAAGCTGTTGCTGGCGAAGCAAATGTGCCATTCTTCTCAATAAGTGGCTCCGACTTTGTAGAAATGTTTGTTGGTGTCGGTGCAAGCAGAGTTAGAGACCTATTTGCACAAGCTAAAAAGGCTCAACCTTGTATCGTATTCATCGACGAAATCGATGCAGTAGGTAGAAAGCGTGGTGCTGGTCTTGGTGGTGGCAACGACGAACGCGAGCAAACCCTAAACCAACTCCTTGTTCAAATGGACGGCTTTGAAGAAAACGAGGCTATCGTCATTATGGCAGCAACCAACCGTGCCGATGTCCTTGACCCAGCCCTACTCCGTCCAGGTAGATTTGATAGACAAATTTATGTCAACCTACCAGATGTTCGTGGCAGAGAAGCTATCTTCCGTGTTCATGCACGCAACAAACCACTTTCTCCAGAAATCGACTTTAAGAATCTTGCTCGTCTAACCACTGGTTTTAGTGGCGCTGATATTGCAAACCTACTCAACGAAGCAGCCATCATTGCTGCCCGTGAGGACAGAAAGATAATTTCCATGGTTGATATACTTGAGGGTATCAATAAGGTTATTGCAGGACCCCAAAAGCGCAGTAGAGTGGTCACCGAAAAGGATAAGCGCATCACTGCTTACCACGAAGCTGGACATGCTCTTGTGGGCAGAGTTTTGAAGAATTGTGACGCTGTACAAGAAGTATCTATCATCCCTCGTGGCAGAGCTGCAGGATATACTATTTCTCGTCCAAAGTCAGATGATGCACATACCACACTATCACATCTACACGACACCATCGCCATGACAATGGGTGGTAGAGCTGCTGAAGAACTAATCATTCGCGACATCACAACTGGCGCAAGCCAAGATATCAAACATGCAACAAGCATTGCTCGTAGCATGGTTACCGAATGGGGTATGTCACCAGAACTACGCAATGTATACTTTGGTGGCGAACAGGAAGTATTCATCGGCAGAGATTATCAAACCCAAGCAAGCTACTCTGACGAAGTTGCTGCTATCATTGATGCCGAAATCAGAAAGATTGTTGACAATGCTTACGACAGAGCCCTTGCTACTATCAAGGAAAATGAAGATAAGCTCCATGTAATGGTTGCCTTACTATTCCAACACGAAACCATTTATGGCGACGAGGTTGACCTAATTATGGAAGGCAAGAGTGCAGAAGAAATCACTGCATATATCGAAGATAAAAAGGCAAAGCGCGAGGCTGAAGCAAAGACTAAAGCCGAAGAAGCAAAGCGCGCTCAAAACCCACTTGGCAATCCAAAAGACTTTATCGTTTCCGAAGAGCCAACCATAACAATCTCCGAGCCCATTATCTTGGAAGGCAACATCGAAGAAGCTCCCACCGAGCCCGAAAAGGTAGAGCCAACAGAAGTGGACACTCCCACCGAGGACAACCAAAACAACGACAAAGAATAATTGTTTATTACAATAAGAAAGCGCTCAAACGAGCGCTTCTTTTTTATTCTTTTGTATCAAAATCTGGAATGTATTCTTCTTCGGCAGAGGAGATTTCTTGGGTGAAGATGTTGGTTAAGCCAAGCTTTAGAGCATGGTTAATTATCATTTTGTACTCAATTGGTTTAAGACGACGGTTGGGGTCGGTGCAGTTGGGCATGGGAGTAAATTGCGACATCAAACTTATGGTTAGGTCGGTGCCAATGCGCTCAACAAGTAAGTCCAATGCGTGCTTGGAGTTATCAAGATATCCCGGCAAAATAAGATGCCTAATGATTACCCCTTGCTTTAGCATATCACCATTATAAATGGTGGGTTTTTCCTTTACCATTAGCTCAATAGCATCAAGGGCTACACTGGGATAATCTCCCCTTTTAGACAACCTTTTTGCAAGAGTACAATCACTATATTTGTAATCTGGCAAGAAAATATCAACATAAGGCATCAGCCCTTTGAGTACATCAAGGTCTTCGTATCCAGATGTATTGTAGACTATTGGAACATTTGGACGATAGATATCAAGTGTCCTTTTGATTTGGTCGCTCCATTGGGTGGGGGTAACAAAATTTATGTTGTGAACACCCTTGTCCTCCAGCCTTTTTATCTCGTCTGCAAGCTCCCTGGGTGTATACTTTTTGCCCTTTGGCGCCCTACTAATAACGGCATTTTGGCAAAAATCACATTTCATTACGCATCCACCAAAGAAAACCGTTCCACTACCATTATTACCACTTATCGGGGGCTCTTCGTAGTAATGTGGAGCTATTCTGTTGATAACCATATCTTGTCCACACAAACAAGCACCCAACTGGGTGCTACGGTCAATGTTACATTTGTTTGGACAAAGATTACACTTCATACTAAATAAAGGGAATGGAGCCTGTTGCTATCCATGTTACTACACACAAAAGTAGTACAGCAACAACTTGGAGTCCCAAGTATACATACAATGAGTATCTACCTGGTATGGTAAGGAACTTGTGCCACTTTCCATCAAGCTTGGGAAGTAAACTTTCCTTATTAGGATAAAGAAGTGGGGATATACCTGCGCCAAGCATAAAAAAGCCAAAGAATGGCAAAAGTGGGAAGTAGTCAGCTGTCCACCACTCTCTTACAAAGACAAACATACCAGCAAAATCCCAGTCTGCCTTGACTGTTGCATTGTACACATTTACATCATAAAGGGTTACATTTGTGGTGTAGTTTACAACAAGAAGGGCAACGGCGATTGCCAGATAAATGCCGGCTTTTATAAATCTATAATGCTTGAATTTTTGGAATGAAATTTTGGTAATAAACTCAACAAGAGAATATAGCAAAATGCAAAGTGCCAAGCAATGCAATACTCCAAAGAGAATGAAGCTACCAGAGAATCCCATATATTCTTGAAGCAAATATGTTACAACGGACACGCATACTGCTACAAGTGCGAGCTTCAATCCACGGAAAAAGTTATTCCTTGAAAATGTCGTACAGGTGCCAGATACAAAAAAGAATATGAAAACAAAGAAAGGCCAGCCAATTACGCGCAACATACCATCGTGATAGGTGCGTGCAAATTCGCTTGCCTTCAGTAGTCCATCTGCGCCAAGATTTTGCCACTCATAATAGAACATATATGCAAGGTCGTACATAAAATGGTCCCACACTACACTGAGTATTGCAAGACCACGGAGAGCATCAAGCTCCCATGCGCGTACGCCCTTTTTTCTACCTAAAATAGCACCACCTTTTGCCATGTTACTCTCCCTTGCTTACAATGGTTTTGAGTGTCTTTTCGCCACCATTGAGATCATATACTTCAAACCTATCGGAGTACTCGTGTATCAAGGTGTTAGGCTCTATTGCCGATAGATAAATTTTGGGTTCTTCCCTTTGTTGTTTAGCGCTTTGCTGATAGGAATACTGCTCCATTTTGGGTTGCTCATAGCGTGTTTTGGGCTCCCCATGTGGATTATTTAGTGCGCTAAAATAGTTGACTTCGTCATATCTTGGAGAAACAGGAGCTTCTCTTTTTAGGGGGCTGATGGGTGGCTGATAAGCATTTTTGATCTCTGGCATATCGCTCACAGTTTGTCCCCAATCACCACTAAAGTAGTTGATTTCGTCATACCTACTTTTTGGCGCGTTATCGGTGGGCAATGGATGTGCTCCAACCACTTCTTCGTACCTGTGGAGTGCGTGTGCTGCTGCATCGTGACGATAGGAGTCAATCAAGCGCTCCTCGCGTGCAATTTCTTCCCTTATTCTTTCGGCACGAAGATCCTCAAGCTTGCGCTCTTGTGCGCGCATTTCTTCTTCGCGCTCCAAGCGCTCCTCTTCTTCAAGCTCTGCCTTCAGGCGCTCGGCTTTCAAGCGCTTTTTTTCTTTGAGTCTATCAAAGAAGCCTTGCTTTGGCTCTTCGTCAAGCACTTTGGTTTCTTTCTTCTTTTTGCCCTTTTTACCCTTGTCACGGAAAGCTATCATCAAGGATAAAAGCGCACTTAATCCAAAGCCTACAAGATAGAGAATGGCGTATAAGCTTCCATCAAACGGGTTGAATCCCCATCCAGCATAAAGCACTACTCCCACAAATGCATATATGATTGCAAGTGAGAATAGCTTACATATGCCGAGTATGAGTTTGAAGAGTGACTTCAAAATTCCACTTATTACGCCTGTTGTTACGGGTGTCATATCTTACTATTTGATTACTTCCAAACCACCAAGATACTTGCGTAGTACTTCTGGTACTGTTACAGAGCCATCTGCATTTTGATATTGCTCAACGATAGCTGGGATAACACGGCTGGTTGCAAGACCACTGCCATTCAAGGTGTGAACATATTGTGGCTTGCCAGTCTTGGAATCACGATAACGAGTGTTATTACGGCGTGCTTGATAGTCGTTTGCGTTGGATACGCTGGATACTTCCTTGTAAATGCCCATTGATGGAATCCATACTTCGATATCATAGGTGCGTGCCATACTTGCAGAACAGTCCCCTGCTGCGAGCTTGGATACTCTAAAGTGAAGTCCAAGTTTTTCAACCAAGCTTGCTGCCTTGTTGAGTAGCTCTTCAAATGCAACCATGCTTTCTTCGGGCTTTGCGTATTGTACCATTTCAACTTTGTTGAATTGGTGACCACGAATCATTCCACGCTCTTCGCTTCTGTATGAGCCAGCTTCCTTACGATAGCAAGGTGTATATGCAAACACCTTGAGTGGAAGCATTGATTCGTCCATGATTTCGCCAGCATAGATGTTGACAAGTGCAGTTTCTGCTGTTGGGAGCATAAATCTGTTCTTCTTTCTGTCTTCTTCGCCTTCAAGCCAATATACTTCTTCGCTGAACTTGGGGAATTGACCTGCGCCCAATCCACAGTTGTATCCAAGTTGGTGTGGGGGAAGAATGAACTCGTAGCCATCGTTCAAATGCTCGTCAATAAAGAAGTTGAGGAGTGCCCACTCGAGGCGTGCGCCCAATCCACGATATAGCCAGAAGCCACCACCACTGAGCTTTACACCTCTTTCGTAATCGATAAGGCCAAGTGATGTGCATAGGTCAACATGGTTCTTTGCCTTGAAATCAAAGTTTGGCTTTTCGCCTACCATTTTGATAACTACATTGTTTTCCTTTTCGCCACCTACCAAATCGGGGTCGGGAATGTTGGGAAGACGAAGTAGAAAATCATTTATCTTTTCCTCAAGCTCTGCAACTTTCTTGTCGCATAGAGAGATTTCTTCACCAAGATTTCTCATCTCTTCAAAGATGTGCTCAACTGGTTGGCCAGCCTTTTTGAGCTTTGGAATTTCAGCTGAAACCTTGTTTCTTTGAGCCTTGAGTGATTCTACATTTTGTTTGGATGTCTTTCTTTCTGCATCCCAGCTGAGTAACTCGCTAAAATCTACTATACAGCCCTTTTTAGCAAGTGCATCTGCTACCTTTTGTGCATCGTTTCTGATAAGATTCAGATCTAACATATATTGCCTCCGTGAGTTATTTCTATTGCTATCAACCTATTGGTTGCTTTTTACCAAGTAATCGTATATGAACCCTTCGATGTCACCATCCATAACTGCACCAACATTGGTGTTTTCATAGCCAGTGCGATGGTCCTTGACAAGGGTGTAGGGACAAAATACATAGGAGCGAATTTGTGAACCCCACTCTATCTTTTTTATTTCGCCCTTGATGGAAAGAGCTTCTTCCATCTGCTCGCGCTCTTTGAGCTCTGCAAGTTTGCTGTACAACATGCGCATTGCAGTTTCTTTGTTTTGCACCTGACTTCTTTCGCTTTGACACCAAGTTACTATGCCAGTTGGTAAGTGCGTAATTCTAACAGCGCTCTCTGTTTTGTTGACATGTTGTCCACCAGCACCAGATGAGCGACAGGTGTCAATTTTGAGCTCTTCAGGTTTGATTTTGATTTCGTCATCATTGATGATTTCGGGCATAACTTCCAAGCTTGCAAAGCTTGTGTGTCTGCGCTTGTTGGCATCAAACGGGCTGATTCTAACCAGTCTGTGTACCCCTTTTTCGGCTTTAAGGAACCCATACGCATTGCTTCCTTCCAGCTTGAAGGTTACGCTCTTGATGCCAGCTTCGTCGCCTGCTTGATAGTCAAGCTCGGATACATTGTATCCAGCGCGCTCTGCATAGCGAGTATACATCCTATAAAGCATATCTGCCCAGTCTTGTGCTTCAGTACCACCTGCGCCCGCGTGCAATGTGAGAAGCGCATTGTTAGAGTCATACTTGCCCTTCATAAGACTCTCCAAAAAGAGCTTTTCTGTTTCTGCTTCCAGACTTTTGAGCATGGCGCGCACATCTTCAACGGCGCCCTCTTCTTGCATCTCTTCTGCCATTTCCATAAGTTCCAAGCAACCTTCTGCTTCTTGCTTGAGCCTACTTACGGTATCCACCTTGCGCTCAATTTCCGATATCCTTACATTGACAACCTTTGCCCTTTCAACATCAAGCCAAAAGCCTTCTTCTTCCTGCTTTTTGCGTAGCTCTACAAGTTCTACTTGTAGCTCTGGAAGATTGATGGCATCCGCGCTGGTCTTGATTGACTGCGTAAGCTCCTCGAGTTTAAGTTTTTCGTTATAAAACTCAATCATGTTACTTTCCACAACAATTCTTATACTTTCTGCCACTGCCACATGGACATGGGTCGTTTCTGCCTACACTCTTGTTTTCGTCGGTGTTGCGAATGGTTACATGACGAAGCTTCTCTTGAATGTACATATTCTTTCTTTCAATAACTGCTTCGATGTCAATCTTTGCAAGCGTCATAGCTGTAGTGTTTTGGATGCTATCAACCATTGCATCAAACATATCAAAGCCTTCGCGCCTATACTCCATAACTGGATCGCGTTGACCAAGACCTCGTAGCCCTATGCCCTTTTTGAGTTGGTCCATTGCTGCAATATGCTCCATCCAATGTCTATCAACTTGACGGAGTAGTAGATTTCTTTCCGTTTCCTTGAAGTTGATTTGCTCTTCTTCGGCACGCTTAATCTTGTTTTCGTATTGCTCAACAAGGGTGTCATAAACATATTCTTCAATCTTTTCGTCACTCATATCGTAGATAACATCTTGAGTGATAAGATTGGTGCCCTTGGGGAGAATGGTGTTTTCGAGCTCTGCATTGAATGCGGCAAGTCTTGCCTCATCCATTTCGCCTTCTGCATCAAGATATTTGTAGACGATTTCCTTAACAATTGGGTCAAAATACTTTAGTATTTGCTCGTGTACATCCTTTCCTTCAAGAACTTGATTGCGCTCGTTGTATACAAGTTGGCGTTGCTTATTCATAACATCGTCATACTCAAGCACGCGCTTACGAATTGCATAGTTGTTTTCTTCACAGCGCTTTTGAGCTGTCTCGATGAGCTTGGAAAGCAATCCCATTTGGATGTTTCCACCACCCATTTCTACGGTAGCTTTGAGCTTGTCTCCACCAAACAAACGAGCAATATCGTCCTCGCAAGATAGATAGAAACAGCTACTACCCTTATCTCCTTGACGACCACTACGACCACGGAGCTGGTTGTCAATACGGCGTGCTTCGTGACGCTCGGTGCCGATAACACGAAGTCCACCCTTTTCCAAAACCTCTTCCTTTTCCTTGGAAGTTTGCTCTCTTGCAACCTTGAGAAGCTCGTTATATCTTTCTCTTGCCTTGAGCTCGGCTTCGTCTGTAAGAGTGTTGAAAGCAGTTGCTACTTCGATGATTTCTGGCTCAAAGCCTTCCTTCTTCATTTGTGAGCGAGCAATAAACTCTGGATTGCCACCAAGCAAAATGTCGGTACCACGACCAGCCATGTTGGTTGCAATGGTAACTGCCTTGAGCTTACCAGCTTGAGCAATAACTTCTGCTTCTTCTGCATGGAGTTTTGCGTTCAAAACATTGTGTTTTACACCAATTTTGCGTAGCTTTGCGCTGAGTTCTTCAGATGCTTGAACAGATGTTGTGCCTACAAGAACAGGTTGACCAAACTCATAGCACTCTACGATATCTTCGATAACAGCTTCAATTTTATCTTCGCGCTTTGCATAAACCTTGTCTGGCTCATCAATACGAACAACGGGACGATTTGATGGGATTGGTACAACATCAAGATTATATATGCCCCTAAATTCTGCTTCTTCCGTAACAGCTGTACCGGTCATGCCAGAAAGCTTTTTGTACATACGGAAATAGTTTTGGAAGGTAATAGTTGCAATGGTGACACTTTCGCGCTTGATGCGTACATTTTCCTTTGCTTCGATTGCTTGGTGCAAGCCTTCTGAATAGCGTCTGCCAATCATCTTACGGCCTGTGAACTCGTCAACAATTACGATTTCGCCATTCTCAACAATGTAATCCTTGTTTGCGTGCATGAGATAGTTTGCGCGCAATGCTGTGTTGATGCGTGTGCCAAGTTGAGCAGAATCAGCTTCGCTGAGAGTGCTCATATTAAAATACTTTTCTGCCTTCTCCAATCCCTCTTCGGATAGGTATGCATGGTTGCCCTTTTCGTCAAGCTTGTAGTCGCCATCTTCGGCTTCATCACTACTGCATGGGCGCAATCTCTTGACAAATCTATCAACTGCAACATACTCCTCACTTGTTCTTCCTGCTGAACCAGAAATGATAAGTGGAGTACGCGCTTCGTCAATTAAAATGGAGTCAACTTCGTCTACAATTGCAAAATGATGTCCCCTTTGAACAACATTTTCAAGATGAACTTCCATGTTGTCACGGAGATAGTCAAAACCAATTTCGGAGTTGGTTGCATAGGTTATATCACATTGATATGCTTGCTTTCTTTGCTCCTTGCTCATCTCACGATAAACACAGCCTACGGTAAGTCCCAAGAATTTGAAAACCTTGCCCATCCACTCTGCGTCACGCTTTGCAAGATATTCGTTTACGGTAACAATATGAACACCGTTGCCAGTCAACGCGTTCAAGTACGCGGGGAGAGTTTCCACCAAAGTTTTACCTTCACCAGTTTGCATTTCTGCAATTCTACCTTGATGCAAAACAATACCACCAATAAGTTGAACATGATAATGGCGCATATTGAGCACGCGCTTTGATGCCTCTCTTACGGTAGCAAAAGCTTCGGGAAGAATATCTTCCAATGTTTCGCCCTTTGCAAGTCTATCTTTGAATTCAATAGTTTTTGCCTTGAGTTCATCATCAGTTAACACTTCAAAAGATGGCTCAAGTGCTTCAATTTTATTTGCTACAACATCAATTTTCTTAACTTGACGCTGTTTTTCGCTTTTGAATAAGAAATCCATTAAACCCATATTTCTTACCTCGATTTTATATTTCACGGATTATTATAACATACCTACGCGCGCTTGCGCAATAATTATTTGCGCGAATAAAGGGGATTGAAGGTGAAAGTCTTGTGTATTGGGGCGATTTTTTGCAAAAAAATATGCCACCATTGCAAAAAGCATGGTGGCATCGCTCTATCAATTAAACTTTTTTTACTTAACAAGAACAGCTTTGATTCTACGAACACCTGCTGATGAGCTTTGTTCCTTTTGAATCTTGAACTTTCCAAGTTCATTGGTGTTTGTAGCGTGTGGTCCACCACAAATTTCCTTGCTGTATGTGCCAATAGAATATACCTTTACGAGTTCGCCATATCTATCACCAAACACACCGATTGCACCAGCATTTCTTGCTGCTTCAACACTCATTTCTTCACAAGTTACGGGGATTGAGCTTGCAATAACTGCATTTACTTCATCTTCAACACCCTTGATTTCTTCTGGAGTAAGTGGGCGAGAGAAGTTAAAGTCAACACGGAGTCTTTCGGATGTGATGTTGCTACCCTTTTGCATTACGGTTTCATCATTCAACACCTTGCGAAGTGCTGCAAGCAAAATGTGAGTTGCTGTATGATAGTTGGTTGTAGCTTCGTTTCTTTCGGTCAATCCACCCTTTGCTGCTTGAGCTTGTGCCTTTGATAACTCTTGGTGTGCCTTGAATGCTTCGTTGAAGCCCTTTTCGTCAACGGTCAAACCTCTTTCGGAAGCAAGTTCGATGGTTAGCTCCAATGGATAACCAAATGTATCATACAATCTGAATGCCTGCTTGCCAGAAATTTCGGTTTCTTCAACATAATTTGCATCCTTTTGCTTCATAAACTCGTTCTTTCTTTGCATTCCACCAACGATCTTTTCAAATTCCTTCATGCCACCAGCAAGAGTAACTTCGAACTTCTTGATTTCCTTGGTGATTTCATCCAAGATATATGCTTCCTTTTCAACAAGAAGTGGATATGCTTCGTCATAAATCTTTTCGATGAAAATCTTTGCTACTTCGCACATTTCGGTTGCATCAATGCCCAAGTTCTTTGAGTATCTGATTGCACGACGAAGTAGTCTTCTCAAAATATAGCCAGCACCTGTGTTGGATGGTGTGATACCATTGACATCACCAATGAGCATAACTGCTGTTCTGGTGTGGTCGGCAATAATTCTCATTGCCTTTGTGTCGCTTTCAACTGCGCCATACTTCTTGTTTGATGCGTTTTCCAAGTGAGCAATAGCACCTGCAAATAGGTCTGTCTTGTATCCGTCGTCCAAACCGTTTAGGAATAGAAGCAATCTGTCAAGACCAAATCCTGTGTCAACATTTTTGTTTTCAAGCTCTTCGTATCCACCTTCAAGCTTTTTGTATTGCATATAAACATCGTTGCCGATTTCTACATATCTGCCACAATCACAGTTTACATCACAATGGTCTGAACATGGATTGTCGTGACGAGGATAGAACCACTCGTTGTCTGGTCCACATGGAGTACCAACTGTGCCTTCCAATTCCCACCAGTTGTTGGACTTGTCAAGATAGAAAATGTTTTCTTCCTTGATACCAAGCTCCTTTAGGTATGATGCTGTTTCTTCGTCGCGTGGAGCAGCTGCGTTGCCTTCAAAAACGGTTGAACAAATCTTTTCTTTGTCAAAACCAAATACCTTTGTCAAAAGCTCAAATGACCAAGCTGTCTTTTCTTTCTTGAAATAGTCGCCCAAGCTCCAGTTACCCATCATTTCAAAGAAGGTAAAGTGGGTTGCGTCGCCAACTGAATCAATATCAACTGTTCTAACACAGCCTTGAACATTGCAAAGTCTTGTGCCAGCTGGGTGCTTTTTGCCAAGAAGATATGGCATAAGTGGTTGCATGCCTGCAACATTGAACATTACGCCAGTAGTACCATCGCCGATGAGTGAAACTGCACCGATATTTACATGGCCCTTGCTTTCATAAAACTTGATCCATTTTTCTCTTAATTCTTTTGATGTAATCATAATGTCTCCAACATTTTTGTTATTATCAATTGTCCACTTGGTAGATATTCTCCATTTTGGGCATCTTTTTCGTTATATTTGAGAGCTGAAACCATTGGTTTTGCGCTCTTATAAATCATATATGGAATGGGCTCTGCTGTGTGGGTTTTGCGCACGATTGGGGTTGCGTGATCTGGTAAAACTGCAAGTGTAAAATCGCCCCTATCCTCAAGATACTTGAGCATTTCACCCACAACATAGTCCACCTTTTCGATGGCCTTTACCTTGCCAAAAGTGTCGCCTTGGTGACCACATTCGTCCGGTGCTTCAAGGTGGATATATACATAGTCGCATCCATCTTCAAAGCACTTTTTCGCTGCCTCGATTTTGCCATCCCAGTTGGTGGAAAGTGTGCCTGTTGCACCCTCTACTTCTGGAGCTTTCATATTGGCTCCAACAGCTATGCCTTTTAGCAAATCAACAGCAGAAATTATAGCACCATTCAAACCATATTTTTCCTTGAAATTGTCAAGTTGTGGCTTTGTGCCAGCACCCCAAAACCAAATGTGAGTTGCAGGATTTTTGCCATTCTCTATGCGCTTTAAGTTTACAGTATGAGCGCGCAAAATCTCTTCGGAACGCTTGATTAGGCTTATTAGTTTTTCGCTATCTTTTCCACTTGGTAGATAATCGCCTATCACCCTGCCACTAATATCATGGGGTGGGGTGAGCTCGGTTTCGGTGGTGCCATTTTTGATAATCATACAATGGCGATAGCTTACTCCTGCATAGAATGAAAACTCTTCGTCACTCAACGCTTCCTTGACTGCTTTGATAAGCTCGGTGGCTTCTTGTGTGGAGATTTCGCCAGCAGAATAGTCTATCATGGTCTTGTCTTTGAGCTCTGGCTCGTCACTCAATGTTACAAGATTTGTGCGCACAGCAATGTCGCCATCACGCATATCAACACCGATAGAAAGAGCTTCAAGTGGGCTTCTGCCACTATAATAAATCTTGGGGTCATATCCAATTACTGATAGATTTGCTACATCACTACCTGGCTTCATTCCACTTGGAACCGTAGCAACAAGCCCTATCTCTGATAAGGGCGCAATTCTATCAATATTTGGGGTAATAGCTGCTTGAAGGGGGGTTTTGTTGCCAAGAGCTTCCAATTCATAGTCAGCCATACCATCGCCTAAAACAACAAGGTACTTCATATTATATCCCCATAATAAATTTTGAAAATATTATACCCTAAATGTCAATAATAGTCAAAGAATTAGATTGACAAAAGGTAAAATGTGTGCTAATATCTATAAGTGCTCAAGGGCAACGAGCCCTAAAAGCCCAAGTTAATATAAAAATTTATATTCGGAGAAATACCCAAGAGGCCGAAGGTCCGACATAGTCGGGACTCCACCTGATAAAAAGCCACTGGCTTCTTCTCCGGGCGGCTCCGTCCCCCTGCTTCGGGATACTCCCTTAGCATTGGAGCCAAAAACAACTAAATATAAATATGATAATATTCGGAGAAATACCCAAGAGGCCGAAGGGGCTCCCCTGCTAAGGGAGTAGTACGTGAGAAGCGTAGCCAGGGTTCAAATCCCTGTTTCTCCGCCAAAGAAATAGAACACCAATGCGGTGTTCTTTTTCTTTACGTAAAATCCTTTCGTAAGGGCTTTTTCTTTTTATTCAATACAGGAACACGCCATAGTGCCAAAATTGAATTTTAGTTCATTTTATGTTGTTGTAATATCTAAAGAGATTGGACTTATTTAAAATTTATGCTATAATTAAAAACCAAATAGAGAATAGAGATGTATAAATGCGTTTTAGGAAATAAAACGAGAATGTTGGAAAATATCCAATTTATATAGATGACAATAATATAAATGGTGAGGTGTTTTGCGACTTATTAGCAGGCTCTGGTTCTATTGGCGATTATTACAATAAGGGTAGTATTATGAAGAAAACATATGTAACTAAAATGCCTAATCATATTGGTGCTTTTCTTAAAGCAAGTAAATGTTTTTCCGAACTTGGCATTAATATTACAAGAGTAAGTTATAATAAAGCCGTTGATTCTCACACACTATTTATTGAAGTTGACGGTGAAAAAACACGTTTAGATCAAGCAAATAAAAAATTAGAAGAAATCGGTTATCTTTCTAATGCGGAAGAAAATAGCAAAATTGTTTTGTTGTCTTTTTATTTAAAGGACGTTCCTGGAAGCGTCACTAACGTTTTAGAACTAATTAGTAAGTTTAATTTTAATATTTCATATATAAGCTCTCAAGAAAACGGTAGTGAATATCAACAATTCAAAATGGGATTATACATCAACGATGTAAATAGTTTAACTGAGTTTTTAACTCAAGCCGAAAAGCTTTGTGAGGTTAAAGTTATAGACTACAATAATACTGAAAAAGTCTATGACAATAGTATTTTCTACAATTCATACGTCGACGGCTTAATAAAAACATTAACGCTTCCATTAGATAAGAAAGAAAAACTTTTAGTAAATGTGAATTTAGCGATGCAAACGCTTGACGAACAAGGACTTTCTCCTTATATAACTTTTGATAGTATTAGTAAATTTGCAGAACTTTTAGCAGAATGTAAGGGAGATAACTTTCATCCGAGAGTAACTGAACATTACATAACTGAGACAACTAAAATTATACTTATAGAACCTGATTGCGGTAGTAATACCACAATAATAGAAAGCAAAGGAGAAAGACTTTTTGTTGATTCGGGCTACGCTTGTTATAAAAAAGAAATGCTTGAACTAATAAAAACGCTTGTTCCCGATTTTAAAAAACAAAAAGAAAAATTACTAATTACTCACGTAGACGTTGACCATGTAGGTCTTATTAATGAATTTGACGAAATTATACTTAGTCAAAGAAGCGCTGAAAGTTTATTTCTCGAAGCAAACAAATTGCCTGGATTTAGAGAGAAAAACCATTTGCATCTCCCTTACGTTAACATCTGCAAAATATTAACAGAATATGAAGTTACAGATAAAAAGAAACTATGCCCGATGTGGAAAAAATCTAGTTTAACTGCGCCTATAGAACAAATCGGCTTTTATAATATAGGAGAACTTAATTTTGAAGTTTATGAAGGAAAGGGAGGACATTTATCTGGTGAAATATTATTAATAGATTATGAAAACAAAATAGCCTTTTCGGGTGATATTTTTATCAATCTTTCGGAATTAACTAAAAAACAAGCCGAATATAATAAATACGCACCGATACTAATGACTTCAGTTGATACCGATTCGAAACTTTGTTCAAAAGAACGCGCTACTTTTTTGCAAAGATTAGGCATTGGAGAATGGAATATTTTTGGTGGACATGGACAAATGAAAGTTTATGCGCCTCAAGTAAAGAAATAAAAATATAATTTCTGTTAAATTCCCGTCGTAATTATAAGAAAAAACGCTAAGAATTAATTAATTCTTAGCCAAAAATAATCAACTCTTTTGAGTAGACTAACTTGCCTTTTCTTTTCCTAGTAGTTTTACATTTTACACGCTCCACCACCGATAACCTAATCCGAACACCATGTTCAGATTGGGTTATTTTTTTATTTTCCGTTATCATTAATCGTTAAGACAATATACTTATCAGTAATCTTTTATACTCTTGTTTATATGTTTTTGATTTTTGTTATTGAAAACATTTTCTTTTTATCTTATAATTATAATTATGATTATACCAAGACCACAAAAGATTAATTTGCTTAATGAAAAAGGATATTCTATTGATAATGTCTTTGATATAGAAGATCTCGCTTGTAACGAAATTCAAGACACTACTCTTCCAAGCGAAGGGTATATTCTTGCGATTAAAGAAAATATGGTTGAACTAAAATATAAAGACCATATTGCAAAAGAGCGCGCAAAAGCCAGTTTAACACAACTCGTTAAGACTTGCGGGCAAGAAATCCCCGCTATGATTATTGAGGACGCTCCCAGAATTCAAATGCGTGCGTATATGTTAGACGTCGCAAGATACTTTTTTAGTGTTGAAGAAGTATTAAAACAAATCGATTATCTTGCTCTTTACAAGTTTAACACTTTACATTTACACCTTAACGACGACCAAGGTTGGCGTGTCGAAATAAAAGCCTTTCCAAAACTTACCGAAATTGGAAGTATTAGACGCCGAACCTTATTTAGATTGAAAGAGCATAAAGGATACTATACTCAAGATGATTTACGAAAAATAGTAGATTATGCCCATTCAAAAGGAATCCGCGTTATCCCGGAAATAGACGTCCCGGGGCACTTTCAGTCTGCACTTGCTGCATATCCAGAGTTTGGCTGTTTCGGCAGAAAAGTAAAGGTCGCTGAAAATTTTGGAGTGAAATTTGACGTAGCTTGTATTGGTAAAGAAAACACCGTTGATGCTATAAAAACCATTATTAAAGAATTAATGGGTATATTTACTGACGAATACTTCCACATCGGCGGAGATGAAGTCCCATCCCAACGTTGGGAATTGTGCCCCCATTGCAAGCAAAAATACATTAAACTCGGTTGCAAAAACTATAATGAGTTCCAGGCTCATTTTATGAATGAACTAGGTGCGTTTATAATCGACAACGGAAAAACGCCTATCATGTGGAATGAA
>JAFXIB010000099.1 GCA_017533505.1 Clostridia bacterium
CATATTAAGAGTGCTAAAAGTAACTTTACTCTCTAATATATTCTTTTATCCTTAACGCAAAAAACAAAGTTTTTTGTAGTTATCGCCTTGGAGCGATAGCGCAAAGGTAATTATCGCCCGAAGGGTATTTATCGCCGAGTGTAACGAGGTATTTAGCTGCAAATGCTTTTGCTCATAAAACGCGTTAGTTTGGATGCAAGCCGACGGAAAATATAAAAACCCACGACGGGACTTTACTTTGCGTAAACGACCGAGTGGGTTTTTGTGTTTTGCTATGGATTGCGCCAAAATAACGCGTTTTATCAGTCTATTTTTTCAACAACTATTTTATTATTATCACCATCATCTTCGGTGTGCGACACTTTTAGATTTTCGCCTTGAGCGATGTTGAAGCTTTCGGTTACAACATCTTTTACTTCGCCTTCGATATTTGCAACACCAATGGGAGCGATGTCGGTGAGTGCTGTGCCGTACTCCCCTATTTGTTCATTTTCGGTGTGGGATTCGGTGGATTCCACAATGGGCGACCTTCTCAACCAACCTGCCTTACCAGTTTTGAGTAGTACCAAGAAGGCAATGAGTACGGCGATAGTCTCAATGAATACTGTCATAAAGATTTGAGCATAGATTACTCCGTCGCCAACACTTACGCGTAGGACGATGCCGAGTGCTATGACAACTGCGCCCATTACGCCAAAGATACCAAAACCATTTTGGAATAGTTCAATGAGTATTAGGGCAAAGCCGAGCACCATCAATAGAGCGACCAACCAGCTCATACCTGTAAAGTAGATTGCTACTTCATTAAAAAAGCTCATAATATCTCCGATTTTTGTTATTTACCAGCAGCGTCGTAGCCGAGTTGAAGTGCCTTGAGGTTAGCTGGGATAACTTTTGGTTTATTAGCAAATTTATTTTCTATCATTTTGGCAACGAGGTCGAGCTCAAACAAACCGCTGAGCTTGATGTAAGCGCCAAGGATGACGATGTTAGCAGTACGAGCATTGCCAGCTTCGAGAGCGAGCTCTTGAGCATCGATATAAACAGCCTTGACATCATCTCTTTCCACTTTATCGGGGATGAGAGAGCTATTTACGATTACGGTACCACCTGCTTTAACTTTATCAACAAACTTATAAAGGCTGGGTTTATTCATTGCAATCAAGCAATCTGGGCGAGCTACGATGGGACTTGCGACTTCCTTATCGCAAACGACTACGCTACAATTTGATGTACCGCCACGCATTTCGGGGCCATAGCTTGGTAGCCAAGTAACTTCCTTGCCGTCAGCGATAGCAGCGTAAGCGATAAATTGACCAAGACTCAAAACACCCTGTCCACCAAAACCTGCAATAATGATTTTTTCTTCCATATATAAATACCTCTAAATCAAATTTTAGGACCAACTATTCCTTGTCGATATCTTTGAATACACCGAGAGGGAAAACTTTGGTCATTTCTTCCTTTACGAAGTCAGCTGCTTGGGTGGGAGTCATACCCCAGTTAGTTGGACAGCTGGAAAGGAGTTCTACCATACTGAAGCCTTTGCCTGCGATTTGGTTTTCAAAAGCCTTTTTGATAGCGCGTTTAGCCTTGTTGACATTTGCAGTATCGCACAAAGCACATCTTGCGATATAGCTTGGTCCATCGAGGGTAGCGAGCATTTCAGAAACGCGAATTGGGTTACCATTTAGGGCAACAGAGCGACCTGATTGAGAAGTTGTGGACTTTTGACCGATAAGTGTGGTGGGGGCCATTTGACCACCGGTCATACCGTAAATTGCATTGTTGATGAATATAACGGTGATGTTTTCGCCACGAGCAGCAGCGTGGATAATTTCGGCAGTACCGATACTTGCGAGGTCGCCGTCGCCTTGATAAGCAAAAACAATCTTATCTGGGTGAACGCGCTTAACGCCGG
Source organism: Clostridia bacterium (assembly GCA_017533505.1). Taxonomy (GTDB): domain Bacteria; phylum Bacillota; class Clostridia; order Christensenellales; family DTU072; genus Stercoripulliclostridium_A. The sequence goes on from JAFXIB010000099.1 coordinate 1,922, forward strand.
TAGCAAGAGATGGAGCTCTGCCGTGAGCAGCTTCTTGCATATCGCAGTTGAAATAGTTGTAAGCAAAAACAGCGCAACCAACAGGAGCGATACCGATTACATTACCTTCCAAACCAAGTTCTTCCAAGCACTCTGCAACAAGGCGATGAGCGATACCATGTGTACAACCTGGGCAATAGTGCAAGGGAGTATCGGTTAGCATATTAGATTTCTTAAAAACAACTGCCATAATTATTTGCCCTCCTTTTCGAGAACTACATTTACGATATCTTCAGGTGACATAACATTACCACCGGTTCTGCCGTAGAATTCAACGGGCTTCAATCCGTTTACAGCAAGACGAACATCTTCAATCATTTGACCCATGCTGAGCTCGATGGTAAGGAAGCTCTTTACGCAATCCTTTTTAGCGAGGTCATTGAGAGCCTTTTCTGGATATGGATAAAGGGTGATGGGACGGAGAAGTCCAGCCTTGATGCCCTTTTGACGGAGTTCGTTTACTGCACTCTTTGCGATACGAGCAACGGTACCATAAGCAACGATGACGATTTCTGCATCATCTGTTAGGTACTCTTCGAACTTAACTTCCTTTTCCTTGAGCATATCGTAACGCCTAAATAGACGATGGTTTACTTCTTCCAAAACATCTGGCTCGATGTAAAGGGAGTTTATAATTCTTCTATTTTCTCCCTTGCCGGTACCATCGGTAGCCCAATCCTTTTTGGGGAAGGTAGCTGGGTCCTTCATTTCTGGGAGTTCAACAGCTTCCATAATTTGACCAATCATACCATCGCCGAGCATCATAACTGGCATGCGATATTCATCAGCCTTATCAAAAGCGTTGTACATGATGTTTACAGCTTCTTGAACGGAGCTTGGAGCATAAACGAGCATATGGTAGTCGCCGTGTCC
>JAFXIB010000100.1 GCA_017533505.1 Clostridia bacterium
AGTTAGCATACCTGTTTTTGGCAATGGAAATGTAACCGATTTTAACAAAGCAGAGGATATGTTTTCGCTCACAAATGTAGATGGAATTGCAGTAGCTCGTGGCGCCATCGGTAGGCCTTATATTTTTACAGAACTCCTTGGACAGGTTCCCGTTTATGATATTACGGAACTCATAATGGAGCATTTTGCGCTTTTGGAGAGTATCATGCCAGAGCGCGTTGCAGTCAACTGCATCAAAAAGCACATCGCTGGTTATACCTATGGACTCCGTGGTGGAAAGGAAATCAAAAATAGGGTGTTTGTCGCAACTTCTCGCGACGAAATCATTTCCGTTGCAAATGCTTTCAAAAACCTATCAAAATAGGTAATTATATAGATTTTTAATATTTTCTCAAGAAAAACAAAAAAATTTTAATTATTTAGGTCAAATAATTGATTACACTACTAAAGTAGTGTTATAATATCAACGCAAAAATTATTTTGTATAGGAGATAACTATGAACAAAAAAACTATCAAAGATGTAAATGTAAAAGGCAAAAAGTGTCTTGTTCGCGTTGACCTCAATGTTCCCATGAAAGGTGGCGTTATCACTGACGAAAACCGTATCAACGGCGCTCTCCCAACCATCAAATATTTGATGGAACAAGGTGCAAAAGTTATTCTTTGCTCACACCTTGGCAGACCTTATAATATATTCAATGACAAAATCAAAAAGCTTAAGCCCGAAGACGAAGCAAAGAGCCGTGAAGAGCTTAATGCAATGACTCTCAAAAAGTGCTCACTTGCTCCAGTTGCAGCAAGACTTAATGAGCTCCTTGACAACAAAGTTACCTTTGCAACCGATGTTATCGGCGAATCTGCAAAGAACGCTGTTGCTAACCTAAAGGATGGCGAAGTTGTTCTTCTCGAGAACCTTCGTTTCCATCAAGAAGAAACCAAGAATGACGAAGCTTTCTGCCGTGCTCTTGCAGAGTTCTGCGAAATCTATGTAAACGATGCTTTCGGTACTGCACACCGTGCACACGCATCAACTGCTGGTATCGCTCAATATGGTCTTTGCGAAGCTGCTGTTGCTGGCTTCCTTATCGGCAAAGAACTTGATGTTATGGGTGGCGCTCTCGAAACTCCTGTTCGTCCCTTTGTTGCTATCCTTGGTGGCGCAAAAGTTAGTGATAAGATCGGCGTTATCAACAATCTTCTCGAAAAGGTTGATACCCTCATCATCGGTGGTGGTATGGCTTATACCTTCTTTAAGGCAAAGGGCTACGGCGTAGGAACCAGCCTCTGCGAACTTGAAAAGGTTGACCTTGCAAAAGAACTCATCGCAAAGGCAGAAGCTAAAGGCGTAAATATGCTTCTTCCTATCGACACCGTTGTATCACCTGTATTCCCCAATCCTATCGATGGCGAAATCGAAGTTGAAACTGTTGCTTCAGACGCTATCCCAGAGGACAAGATGGGACTTGATATCGGCGAAAAGACCAGAGAACTATTTGCATCTGCAGTTAAGAGTGCAAAGACCGTTATCTGGAACGGACCTATGGGCGTATTTGAAAACCCAACCCTTGCAAAGGGTACTATCGCAGTAGCAAGCGCTCTTGCAGAAACCGATGCAACCACTATCATCGGTGGTGGTGACTCTGCAGCAGCTGTAAAGCAACTTGGTTACGCAGACAAGATGACCCACATCTCAACCGGTGGTGGCGCTTCTCTCGAGTTCCTCGAAGGTTTGGAGCTACCTGGTGTTGCTTGCCTCAATAACAAATAAACGAATTATATACTTCGCTCTACTTTGTCAAGCAAAAAATACTGCAGGGCGCAGTACGCCAAGTACAGCAACCCTTTGAATTTTTTGCTTTTCGCGTAGAGCTCGCATCTAATTCGTTTATTCCGTACAACGGACTATGTGCGAGAAAGGCAGGGCGCAGTAGGTTTACTACAGCAACCCTTTGAATTTTTTGCTTTTCGCACTTCGCATTTCGCATTAAAAAATAAAAACACTCTAAAAAGGAGATACTATAATGAAAAGACCTATTATCGCAGGTAACTGGAAAATGAACAATACCAACGCAACCACCAAAAAGCTTCTTGCTGAAATCGCTCCATTGGTAGCTGATGCAAAGTGTGAAGTTGTTGTTTGCGTTCCTTATACCAATATCGACACTGCTCGCAAGGCAATCCGTGGCACCAAGATTAAGCTTGGCGCACAAAATGTTGCTTGGGCACCAAAGGGCGCTTACACCGGTGAAATTTCAGCTGAAATGCTCAAAGAGCTCAAGGTTGAATATGTTATCATCGGACACAGCGAACGCCGTCAATACTTTGGTGAAACCGACCAAAGCGTTAACGCAAGAGTTAAGGCTGCTCTTGAAGCTGGCCTCAAGCCCATCATTTGCGTAGGCGAAACTCTCGAAGAACGCGAAGCTGGCAAGACTGCAGAAGTTGTTATCCGTCAAACCAATGGCGCATTTGAAGGTATCGACAAGGCATACCTCAAGAGAATCGTTGTTGCTTACGAACCCGTATGGGCTATCGGCACTGGCAAGACTGCTACTGCTCAAGAAGCTAACGACACCATCGCAATCATCCGCAAGGCTATCAGAAAGCTCTACAACAAGACTGCTGCTAACGCAATGCGTATCCAATACGGTGGCTCTATGAATGCAAAGAACGCAACTGAACTCATGTCCATGCCAGAAATCGACGGTGGTCTCATCGGTGGCGCATCTCTTAAGGCAGAAGACTTCTCAAAGGTTGTTAACTACTAAAATATATGGATAGACAAATTGTATTAGTTGTTATGGATGGTATCGGCAAGTCCAAGACCGGACTTGGCGATGCCGTAAGTGAAGCACGCACTCCCACTCTTGATAAGCTACTTGCTACCTGCCCACACACATATTTGAGAGCACATGGTACAGCAGTAGGTCTACCATCAGACGATGATATGGGCAACAGCGAAGTTGGTCACAACGCACTTGGTTGTGGTCAAGTTTATTCACAAGGTGCAAAGCTTGTTAATGAGTCAATTGAAAGTGGTGCTATCTATGAGTCAAAAGCTTGGAAGGAACTCAAGGACAATGTTGTAGCTAACAACTCAACAATGCACTTCTTGGGACTACTTTCTGACGGTAATGTTCACTCCAATGTTTCTCACCTTATCGCAATGCTCAAAGAGAGCAAGAAGCAAGGTGTAAAGAAGGCAAGAGTACACATTCTCCTTGACGGAAGAGATGTTCCTGCAACCAGCGCTTTGACTTATGTTGATATGCTGGAAGAAACCCTCAACGCACTCAACGATGCAACCTTCGATGGCAAAATTGCATCAGGTGGTGGCAGAATGAAGATTACCATGGACCGTTACTGCGCTAACTGGGATATGGTTAAGAATGGCTACAACCTACATGTACACGGAGAAGGTAGGGGCTTCCAAAGTGCAACAGAAGCTATCAACACATATAGAGCAGAAAATCCTGGTATTATCGACCAAGATTTGCCAGCCTTTGTTATCACCGAAAACGGCGAACCAGTTGGCAAGATTGTTGACAACGACTCTGTAATCCTATTCAACTTCAGAGGCGACCGTGCTATCGAAATCAGTATGGCTTTTGATAATGATAACTTTGCTGAATTTGATAGGGGCAATGCTCCAAATATTAAGTACGCAGGTATGCTCCAATATGATGGAGATATGCATCTTCCAGAGCGTTTCTTGGTTGAGCCACCTTGCATCAAAGATACTTTGAGTGAGTTCTTGGTAGGCAAAGGGGTATCTCAATATGCTGTTTCGGAAACCCAAAAGTATGGTCATGTAACTTACTTCTGGAATGGTAACCGTTCAGATAAATTCAGCGAGGAGCTTGAAACTTTTGAAGAAATCCCATCTGACAAAGTATCATTTGACGAGCGTCCATGGATGAAGAGCGCAGAGGTTACCGATGCACTCATAAATGCAATTCGTTCCGAAAAATATGGCTTCATTAGATGCAACTATCCAAATGGCGATATGGTTGGACATACTGGTAGCTTTGAAGCAACCATCATTGGTGTTGAGTCAGTTGATCTTGCTCTATCAAGACTACTACCTGTTATTGACGAAAAGAATGCTATCCTTCTTATCACAGCTGACCACGGCAATGCTGATGAAATGCTTGAAAAGAACAAGAAGGGCGCACTTCAACCTCGTACTGCACACAGCCTTAACAAGGTACCATTTATCGTTTATGGTGTAGATTGCGAAATCGCCGAAAACGAAAATGCAGGTCTTGCAAATGTAGCTGCAACTGTTGCAAAGCTCATGGGATATGGAGCTCCTGCATCTTGGGAAGCATCCATCGTAAAATAACATTTTTACAAAATTCAAAGGAAAGAGCGATTTCTTAATCGCTCTTTTTTTAATGTTTTTTTAAGTGGCTGTTTTTGGCTTTTGTATATTGACACACGCGCGTATGTGATATATAATAAATATATCTTTTTTATTTATGGGGGCTTGGAAATGTTCAAACTTTTCCGCAATTTGAAACCTATGGCTTGGATGATTGCTCTTATCATCGTCCTTGTCACGGGTCAAGCAGTTGCTGAGCTCTACCTACCCGAAAAGATGTCCGAAATCATTGACGATGGTATTTATATCGACTACGAGCCACTTTACGAGCATTTGGAAATGGAAAAACCATCAAGTCTTTCTTCCGTTGACTCCGAAAAGACTCTTAAGGGTTATGACGAAGATACCATTCCTGTTTTTGAAATGGTGGAAGGCTTCTCTACATTTGACCTTGCAAAGGCAATTGAAGAAGAGGACGGAAACACCATCATTAATTTTGTTTTCCGTGACATTCCGGTTAAGGACAGCCAACAACTATTTGATGATGTAATGACGCCTTTCCTTGAAGGATTGGAGCCTTACCAAGAAAAAGCATTTGAGTGGCGTGACCAACATATTCAAGAGAGTGAGTGGGAAGATTGGTCCCCTGACTTTTGGGCAAGCTATTATGATGCAACAGATAGAGCAAAGATAGCAGAAGTTATCAATGCTCTTTTGGTGTTTGATGTACAAGATAATTATCAAGCATCCAACACCAATCCATCTTCCATTAAGATTACTGGTTCTGATGACGACATCACAGTCAACAGCCTTTTGAACCAAGACCCAAGAGTGGAAGAAGATGCAATGGAAAATGAGTCCAATAGGATGATTTTGACAGCTTGCATCAGCAAGATGAAGCACTCCGAGTATGGCAACCTTATGCCTATCCCTGTTGACAAAGATGGCAATCGTCTTGCAACAGACGCATTTGGTAGGGCACTTGAGCAAGATAAACTTGTTTATGTATATAGTGATGCTGATGGCGAAATAGTTGAAACTGCAAAGGATTCCTATACCGGCAGAGCAGACCCAATGCCCGACTATGAAGTTATCATTTGTAACAATGTATTGGGTTACGCATACAAGTATCAAGGTGCAAAGTGGGTTAATACCTATCGTGGCATAACCGACCAAGATGCTCAAGAACTTGCTTCAGAATATAATGCATCTATCCTAATCGATGCACTCATCACTTCCAACAAACACTACGACAAATTCACCGATGAACAAATCAAAACTATCACCGATGATATTGAGCGTATGTGTACTTGGTATATCGATGCAGACGACCAAATTCTCCTTGCGAATCTACTAACTCTCAACAACAAGAGACCAGAGAGAATCATCAAGGAACTTTCCAAGTATTATGAGTCCGAAGTTAATGAAAACGGACTAATCGTATCAAAAACACCCCTAAAAGATAACAAAACATTTGGTACAAAGTGGAAACAATTTTGGATTAAGGTAGGCAACTATCTAACATTGAGTGCAACTGGTACCAACAAGCAAGCATTTGAAAATGGCGAGCTCAAGAGCTTTAGCATCGCACTTGTAGAGTTCAAGAGCTACAAAGATATGATGCTCCCAGATGGCCAAACCACCCAAACCGATGATATGACATTCATCCTTACTCGTGGTGGTATTATGCTTTTACTTACC
>JAFXIB010000101.1 GCA_017533505.1 Clostridia bacterium
CTATACTTGATTTTATTGAAAACCTTACCAATCTTAAAGTTAATAGGGAAAAGAGTGACGCAAGGAAGGTAGAACGCAAGATAAACAAAAATATTGATGAATTACCTACAGCAACTTGGGAGTTCAAGGAAGAGGATAGTTACATAAAGATGCGTTCTTTCTTCCATAAGTTTCGTCCCGATGTTGTTATAACAATCGGGTATGGAGCATATCAAGAAGCCATAGCAACACGGGATAGTTTAGGAGCGCAAACAAAGGTTATCAATATTATTGATGATTACACTCTCAACAAATCGTTGGTTAGTCCTTATATGGATGGATATATTGTTGAGAATATTCCACTCAAGAATGCACTTGTTGAGTGTGGTGTAAGTAGTGGAAAGATAGCACTTTCTGCCCTTCCAATTGAGAACAAATATGATGATTTGATTGAGCGCATTGGCAATGTAAGATTGTATCTTGATGGCAACAAACATACCTTTTTGTATATGGCAAAAAGTGATACAACCGATCACAAAAAGGTGTTGAGTGCGCTCAAAGAATATGATGAAAAATACAATATAATAGTATATGCAGGGGAAAACCGTGAGATATACAAATATGCGCTCAAGGAAGGCTTGAACGCATTTAATGAAGGTGTATCTCTACCCATGCTGTACGATAAGGCTGATGTCATCATTACAACTGGCAATAGTTATGAAATTTCAGTTGCAAGGCATATGGGTAAGATAGTGGCAGTATCTCCAAGCGAACTACAAATGGAAGAGAGAAACGCGCACTATCTTAATTCAGTTGTAGTTGATTGCACCACTCTACACAAACTCAAAGATTTTATGACTAACTTTAGCATAGGCAATTTTTATAGTCTAAAGCTTCGTTCAAAGGTTGTCATAAGGCCAGATATCGCAAGTGCAATCAATAAATTTTTAGGTTAATCTTCCAATCTACCACTTTCAAACATATGAGCCAAACGGGATTCCTTCATATTTGTTTTAGGAATCCATTTTTCCATTATAAGGAATGATACTGCATGTAGTGTGAATGCTACACCACTTGCAAGCATTGTCCAGCCAAAGTTATAGTTTAGGCTGATGGTATCACTGCCGATTTGTACGAGCATGTTGCTTAGTAGTAGTGCAATGCTTGATGCAAGGAAAGAGTATTTTCCGTTTCTTGTGATTGCAAACATCAATATACCTGTTACAAGTGCGTAAACCCAGTTTGTGGTTGCAAAGTACTCATTACCAGTTAGGTAGGATATTCTTGTTGATGCATAAATAAGTCCACCTGCAATGAGTCCAAGTGCCATAGCTGTAATGGAACTACTCAATCTACTGAAGATAAAGAACATAATAAATATGCCAAGATAGAATACAAGTGTGCCAATGCTAAAGCTGAATGCACCAAGGCTGATTACTGGTATAAAGTTTAGCCCAATGACAGCAACAAAGAACACGAGGGGAACAATCCAATTCATTTTTAGATCTCTCAAGATAGGTCTACCAAGACCAACTATTATCATAAGGGCCAATATGCCCAAAATTATCATACTTACTAACATACAAACTCTCCTTTACGAGTAGTTTGTCCACTTTTATAAAATTAATACATTATTTATAAATTGAGTGCGTTTAAGTTTTCTTATGTGCTATAATATCAATATGATAGACTTACAATGTGTTAAAACTGGAGATTTAGAAATCCTTTCAAGCCTTGCAAAAGAAGTATGGCATCAAGCCTATGATGATTTGCTTGGGCTTTCTCAAGTTGAGTATATGCTTGAAAACTTCCAAAGTTGCAAGGCTTTCCAAGAGCAGATTCAAAAGGGATATGAGTATTATTTTATTTTGAGGGAAGGTGCAACATGTGGATATATCGCTGTTGTAGAAGAAGACAAAAGGTTGTTTTTGTCCAAGATATATCTCAAAGCCAACTATTATGGACAGGGTATTGCACAGATTGTACTAAATAAAATCAAAGATGAGTGCAAAGATCGTCAGCTAAAAGAAATTTATCTTACGGTCAACAAGGGTAACAATAGGGCAATCAAAGCATACGAGAGATTTGGTTTTGTCAAAACAGACTCCATCGTAACCGACATAGGCAACGGATATTTTATGGATGATTATGTATATACTTTTGTCATTTGATTTTAGGAGAAAGAAATGAAAGTATTGAAGCTAATTTTAATAATTATAATGGTACTATCATGTTTTAGTATGGTAGCTTGCGTTGGAGATGCTAATTGTGATGAAGGTCACGACCTAAACGAGAGATGTGTATGTTCAAGATGTAATCAAGTGGTGCATGATATGGGTAGTGGTTGTATCTGTCAAAGGTGTTCTGTACCAAACCACACCAACGAGAATGGAGTTTGCACAAAGTGCAATAAGCTTTTGAGTATCAATGGCAATATTTTTACATTGGGACTATACCCACAAACTAAAGTAACAGACACAAGTTTAATAGATGTTTTGAATCAAAGTGCTGGAGAAGCTCCAAGTTATTCACAAAAAGGCGATTGGGTATCATATGGATACTATAAATATGGTGATATGGAGAATGATGCTTGGTATATAGATAAGGAATACAATGGCGAAAAATATCGTGGAGTAATTTTTAGCGATTATCGTCCTTACTCAACTATTAATTCAGGTGCAAGCAGTGCAACATATCAAGACGACAATGGATATTTGGAAGAAACCGTTTATTGGTTTAAGTATGAACCTATTAGGTGGCAAGTTGTAAAGCAAAGTAATGGTAAGGCGCTTGCAATAAGTGAACTTATTATAGACTCACAATGTTTTTATACTACCATAAACGATATAAGAAATAATGGTAATCAAAAAATTTATGCCAACAACTGGGAATATAGTTCATTAAGACAATGGCTTAATAGTAATTTTTATAATGTAGCATTCAATGCAACCCAAAAGAATGCAATTATAGCCGAATCATTAGATAACAAGACGACTGCTTATGATGGTAGTTATAATAACTATGCTAATTGTCAAAATAATACAACGGACAATGTATTTTTGCTATCATACAAAGATGTTACAGACACGAGTTTAGGTTTCAATTCATCAAATTTACGCAAAAGGTCAACAGATTACGCAAAGGCTCAAGGATTATATAGTAGTCCAAATGTAGATTACAGGGGTTCATGGTGGTTGCGTTCTGCTGACTCTGATACAAGCAGTATGGTTACTTCGGTTGATCCAATAGGAACGACAGGCAGTCAATATGTGTATACAACAAGTTTTGGTGTAGTACCAGCGATAATTGTAAATATATAATAGGATTATAAAAATAATAAAAGCCCACAGTTTTGTGGGCTTTTTTAGTATAGATATCGTTTAGATTACATTTCTTTTCTGTCCGATAGAGCGCGTGACAAAGTCATTTCGTCAGCATATTCAATTTCACTACCCATTGGTATACCATGTGCAAGACGAGTAACCTTTATGCCAAGTGGTTTTAGCAATTGGCTGAGGTAAGTTGCAGTCATTTCGCCACTAACATCAGGGTTTGTTGCAAGTATTACTTCCTTGACGCCATCAAGTCTACCAAGCAGTTCTTTGATACGGATTTGGTCGGTACCAATTCCTTTTTGGAAGTCCAATGCACCATTCAAAACATGGTATAGTCCATTGTATGTACCCAGTTTTTCAAATGCACCAATGTCGCGTGGCTCTTCGACTACACAAATTACTGATTTGTCAGCAGTTTGGCAATGCTCGCAAACTTCTTTGTCGGTATAGTTGCCACAAAGAGCGCAAAAGTGTATGGTTTCCTTTGCTTCTTCGATTGCATCTACAAAGTCGCGTACTTCTTCATCACTCATGTCGATGAGATGGAAGGCATAGCGAGTTGCTGTTTTAAGACCAACAGCAGGGAGCTTTCTAAATGCAGCAATAAGTTTTGATAGTGCTTCAGGTTGCATTTTAGAACAAACCTCCAAGACCACCAGCGCCACCGGTCAAAGGTCCCATAACTCTTTGTTGTTCTTCTTCAACGAGTTTCATAGCTTCGTTGAATGCTGCCATTATCATATCTTCGAGCATTTCAACATCATCTGGATCAACAGCTTCGGGATTGATTTTTATGGAAGAC